>WFTT01000146.1 GCA_015485335.1 Robiginitomaculum sp. | reverse complement strand
GATATAAAGATGGTGCTGTTTGAGGCAGAGCAACCTCGAACACATCTACCCGGTGCTGCAACAATTCCGCTACAGTAAATAAAGTAAAACACACTATGTGTGTGGTGCCCTGGAGAAGACTCGAACTTCCACTTCCATACAGAAACTAGCACCTGAAGCTAGCGCGTCTACCAATTCCGCCACCAGGGCAATCCGGGGGGGTAAAGTCAGAGCAGTTCACTAGGCAAGGCAGGGGCAATTGTCAATCATGTTTGTGACCATGCCAGCTGGGGCAAGTGAGCATAAGCCACACGCTATCGGGCCAAGTGACACCAACATAAATCCAAACTGGCGGCGGCGGCCCTCGACAAGCGATCGAGCAGGAGTTATCAAGCCATATACCGGCCCTGCATCTGGCGGAGACAGTCACAAAAATGCGCGCAGCACCCCCAAAACTTGCAACCATCATTGGAGGCTCAGGTTTCGTTGGCACCCAGCTGGTGCAACAACTGGCCCGTAAAGGGTTTCGCATCCGCGTTGGCGTGCGCCGTCCCGACCTGGCCGGGCACTTGCGCCCGCTTGGCACGGTGGGCCAGATTCAGCCCATACAGGTAAATATACGCAATTTTGATTCCATCGCCCGGGCCGTCAATGGCGCCGATGTCGTGATCAATCTGGTCGGCATTTTGCATGAAAGCGGCCGCCAGAGGTTTCGCGCCGTGCACACCGTGGGGGCGGCAAACGCGGCAAAGGCTGCTGCCGATGCAGGTGTTAAAACATTTGTGCACATGTCGGCGCTGGGGGCGAACGCCCAGTCCAAAAGCACTTATCTGGTTTCCAAGGCGCTGGGAGAGGCAGAGGTTCTTGGTGCTTTTCCCCAGGCAGTCATCATTCGCCCTTCAATGATATTTGGTCCCGGCGACCGGTTTTTCAATCTGGTTGGCATGCTGGCACGACTGTTTCCGGTGTTGCCGGTTATTCATGGCCAGACGCGCTTTCAGCCCGTCCATGTGGGCGATGTGGCCAAGGCATTGGCTTTTGCCGCCAGCGGCGTTGTAAAGGGCGGCACCCCTTATGAGCTGGGTGGACCGGATATAGAAACCATGACCGAGCTGATGGGCCGGGTACTCAGTGAAAGCGAACGGCATAATTTGCTGGTGAATATGCCGGCCGGGCTGGCCCGGTTTGAAGCGCGTTTCATACAAATATTGCCCAACCCCTGGCTGACCGTCGATCAGGTGAACCAGCTTGGTGAAGACAGTGTGGTCAGTAACGAAGCGGTGGCCCAAAAGCGCACCCTGCAGGCCCTTGGCGTGACGCCAAAGACCATGGATGCGGTGCTGCCCACCTATATGTGGCGCTTTCGCAAAAACGGGCAGTTCGAGCCGGTCAAATCCTGAGGGGTTTCCTTGCCCCCCAAGAAAAAATCATTATATCGGCCAAAAAGAATTCTGCGGCTAGAGCGTGCCACCGATAAGTGGGTACCGGTTATCGGATAAATGACGTGGCTTAAACAAAGGATTAGACCCATGTTTTGATTCGTTTCAAAACATGATGCGGTCTAAATCGCCGCCTTTTGGCTCTCGGCAATATAGATCTCCCGCAGCTTTTGAGTTACCGGGCCCGGGCTTCCCCTTCCAACCGTCCGGCCATCAATTTCAACGACCGGGGTCACAAAGGCCGCCGCCGCGGTGATGAAGGCTTCGCTGGCTTCAAAAGCCTCGGCTACGCTGAACGGGC
Source organism: Robiginitomaculum sp. (assembly GCA_015485335.1). Taxonomy (GTDB): domain Bacteria; phylum Pseudomonadota; class Alphaproteobacteria; order Caulobacterales; family Maricaulaceae; genus Robiginitomaculum_B. The sequence goes on along the minus strand of WFTT01000146.1, from coordinate 4,865 downwards.
GTTCCTCAACCTTCAGATCCAGCACATGCGCGCAATGCAGCACCGCCTTGCGGGTAATACCGTGTAAAATCGCGTGGGAAAGGTCGCGGGTGACGATCACGCCGTCTTGGGTGACGATATAGGCATTGTTGGAGGTGCCTTCGGTCACCATGCCATCGCGTAAAAGCCAGGCGTCGTCAGCGCCTTTCTTTCGGGCCTCCATCTTGGCCAGAGAGGGGTAAAGCAATTGTACGGTCTTGATGTCGCACAAGCCCCAGCGCAAATCGTCCAGAGTGGCGATTTTAATACCGGTTTTGGCCTGTTCGGCGTTAACCAGCGGTTTTTCCTGGGTAAAGGCGACAATGGTGCTTGATGTTTCGGGGGCAGGAAAGGCGAAATCCCGGTCGGCGGCGCCCCGGGTCACCTGCAAATAGACCAGACCTTCTTCAACATTGTTACGGGCCACCAGTTCCCGATGCATTTCAAGCAGGGCTGCCGGTTCCATGTCGCATTTCATGTCCAGTGCCTTGAGCGAACGGGCCAGTCGCCGGGCGTGCCCGCCAAAATCCACCAACTTGCCATCAAGAACCGAGGTGACTTCATAAACCGCGTCGGCGAACAAAAAACCCCGGTCAAAAACCGAAACCTGTGCCTCGGTTTCCTCCACATATTTCCCGCTTACAAAAACCGTCCGCATTTGATCATCTCCCCACTGATATGGTTGTGTGGGGAGATATTAGGACATCCATCTTGCGATAGGAAACAATTTCACAGCCCGCCGGCGCGAGGCAAAAAAACCGCCGGTGTCCACTTATCCTGAAAACGCACGTCCTTGGTGGTCGCGTTTTCGAACCGGATAACCGGTATCCACTTATCCTGAAAACGCAAGTCCTTGGTGGTCGCGTTTTCGAACCGGATAACCGGTGTCCACTTATCCTGAAAACGCTCCTTACGCAGCGCGTTTCTTTTTGTTTTTCCAGCGCTGTTTGGTTTTTGCGCCCGCTGGTTTGTTGGTGTTGGCAGTGCCACCAAAAGTGTTGGTCTTGCCCGCCTGGCCGGATTTTCCGGGCTGACCGGATTTGGCAAATCCCGGTTTCTTGCGCCCCTTATATCCCTTGCCCGGTTTTTTGGGGCGGGCCGGGCGCTCGATTTTCTTTCCCGGATTGAGCAATTTCTCAATGGCATGCCATTTGGCACCGTCAGAAGGAGAAATGAAGTTGATCGCCTCACCATCCGCCCCGGCCCGGGCGGTGCGCCCGATACGGTGGATATAGTCTTCGGGGCTTTGGGGCAGATCATGGTTGATCACATGCTCGATATGGGGAATGTCGAGCCCGCGCGCCGCCACGTCGGTGGCGACCAGAATACGGTATTTCTGGGACCGGAAGCTTGCGATGACCTGGTTGCGTTTGTTCTGGCGCAAGTCGCCGTGCAAGGCCTCGCTCTGGTGGCCGAGTTTGCGCAGCTTCTTGGACATATTGTCGGCACCATGCTTGGTTTTGACAAATACCAGTATCGAGCCCTGGCGTGTTTCCAGTTCCTGAAGCAGGCGGGGATATTTTTCCTTGTCTCCCAGCCTGACATGCTCCTGTTTGACATTGGCCGCCGGTACATGGGCTGAACCAACGGAAATACGCACGGGATCACTCAGATATTTGGACGAAATCTTCTGAATGCCGTGGGGTACCGTGGCTGAAAACATCAGGGTCTGGCGCTTGCTTGTCAGATGTTTGGCAATGGCGTCCAACTGCACCCCGAACCCCATATCCAGCATGCGGTCGACTTCATCCAGCACCAGAAAATTGGTGGCGGACAATTTCAGCGTTCCCCGGATCAGATGATCATTGATACGCCCCGGAGTGCCCACGATCAGGCGCGGTTTGGCCCTGAGTTTGCGGATCTGCTTGCCCATATCCTCGCCGCCGATCAGCAGCACTGCCGGAATATTGGAGCGTCCGATAAATTGTTGTAACGCCTTTAGAACCTGCCCGGCCAGTTCACGGGTCGGCAACAGGATCAGGGCATTTGCCTGATCATCAGTTAACAGGCGGGACACCAGGGGAATGCCAAAAGCGGCGGTTTTTCCGGTGCCGGTCTGGGCCGAGCCCAAAATATCATTGCCCTCAAGGGCAACCGGGATAGCCTGGGCCTGAATGGGGGTGGGGGTTACAAAACCGATTTGTTCAAGACGGTGGAAGAGGGCCTGCGGGATCGCGGCCTCATTAAAAGTTTGCACAGCAAATGCCTTTCGCGTGCGCCGTTCCGGCGCATTGATGAATCCCAATAAGTCAGAAAAAATTATTGGAAAATCTTGGTTGCGGGGGCAGGATTTGAACCTGCGACCTTCAGGTTATGAGCCTGACGAGCTACCGGGCTGCTCCACCCCGCGCCAAGATTGTTTGTTCGCGCTGCACTATTCGCCGCGCCTGCTGGCTGATCAAAAAAAAGAAAAAACCCGCACGCTCATACTTTCTTCATGCACAAGCGAGGCCTATATAGGCGCATCATCGCCCCTTGTGAAGGCCCCAAATTCTCTTGAGGGTCATTTTTTATGCTTTGGGTAAATTCGGTGCCATAGAACCTGGGACCACACACCTAGCTTGTCTGCGCCCTCTGGCATAATTATGTTGGCGCAAAATATTTTGCCAAAGGAAATTATTCAGTCGTGAAATACAATAATTTAGGCCGCACCGGCGTCAAGGTCAGCGAAATTTGTCTGGGCACCATGACTTGGGGCCAACAGAACAGCGAACAGGAGGGCCATGCCCAGATTGACTATGCTCTGGATCAGGGCGTCAATTTCATGGATACGGCCGAGCTTTATGCGGTGCCGCCCAGCGCCAGAACCTATGGCAGAACCGAAGAGATCATCGGCTCGTGGTTCAGGAAAAATGGCCAGCGTGACAAATGGATATTGGCCAGCAAGGTTGCCGGAGGCGGCATTGAATGGATCCGGGACGGCGCGCCGATTACTGGCGATACCATCCGACTGGCCATCGAGGGGTCACTGAAACGCCTGCAAACCGACTATATCGACCTCTATCAACTGCACTGGCCCAACCGGGGCAATTATCATTTTCAGAATTCATGGACCTACGATCCCTCCACGCAGGACCGGGAAGCCACCATTCCGAATTTTATCGAGGTGCTGGAAACCCTTGATGCCCTGGTCCGCGAGGGTAAAATCCGTCACATCGGCCTATCCAATGAAAGCGCCTGGGGCACCATGCAGTTTTTGCGGCTGGCCGAGGAATTAAACCTTCCCCGCATTGCCAGTATACAGAACGAATATAATTTTCTGCGCCGCTATTATGATACCGATCTGGCTGAACTGGCCCATTATGAAGACGTGGGCCTTTTGGCCTATTCACCGTTGGCCGCCGGCGCCATAACCGGGAAATATCTCAATGGCGCCCTGCCCGAGGGAACCCGGGGCGCAATCAGCGGCTCCCTTTACCGCTCCAACGAATTGACCGAACCCGCCATTGTCAAATATCTGGAACTGGCCGCAAGCCATGATCTGGACATCTGCCAGATGGCCATCGCCTTTTGCCTGAGCAAACCCTTCATGACGTCGGCAATTATCGGGGCCACCAGCCTTGAACAACTCGCCACCAATATCGGCGCCGCCCGGGTGAAGCTGAGCCGGGAATTGCGCGCCGGTATCGAGGCCATCCACCGGCTCCATCCACGAACGCTCTAGCTGGTAATGCCCCAGGCGAGGTGGGCGGTCTGGTACATCAAGCCAAAGCCGATCAGAATCGCGATCACCGCAATGCCACTACGCACAATGGTCAGCATGCCGGTCATGGATTTCTCGGCCCATTTAAGCGGCCAGCTGGCCGCAAATGTCAGCATTGCCATGCCCATGATCGAGCCAATGCCAAACACCAGCACATAGAACATGGCGGTGACAATATTCTGGGTGGCCGCGGCGGCCAGCGCCACCAGGCCGGCTGATCCGGCCGCCCCGTGGGCCAGGCCGATCAGATAGGCCCGCCACGACAAAACCGGGGCATGGGCGTGATCATGGGCATCTTGCCCGTGGGGCGTAGTAGCGCCCAAATGACTGTGGGCATGGAAATGCTTCTTGCCATCCTCGTGGGCGTGCACGTGGAAGTGCACCCGGTTGCGCCACATCTTCCAGAACACATGGGCGCCAAGACCCACCAGCATGATGCCAACACCAAATTCAACAGCGGCGGCAAAACGCTCGGTCAGCACGGCGCCAAATCCAATGACCACCAGCGAAATGATGAACAGGGTGGTTGTATGTCCCAGCCCCCAGGAAGCGCCCAGAAAGGCCAGACGTTTCGGGGTGGCCTTGCCTGAGGAAACCAGCGTGCCGACCGCCGCCAGATGGTCGGTTTCAAAAGCATGGGCCATGCCGATAAAAAACCCGATGAGCAAAAAAGCGATCATTTGCAGAACTATTCCCGTAAAAAAAAATCACGCCATATCAACAGCGCTCTAAAGAACCAGTTTTCTGGAGGTTTTGGTGCCAGTTGCAGTCCCCGCACGAAAAGGGGAAATACGGGGGGGAGTGCACGGGCCTCCAGCCCTGTTTCATGGGCCAGTTCGGCGCCACTTGCCAGCCCCTCACTCAAATGTTTTTGCGGTTTTTCAAGAAATATTTTTCCCAGACAGGGAAACAGGCAATTTCCAGCCATTGCCAGATTTTGGCATGTCCGAAGCAAGGAGCCCTTGCGATATCAAATCAATGGGATTTGCGGCTCTGAAGTATTTTTCAAAGCCGCAAATCTTGAACTCAGTGCTCTTCCCATTCTGGCGCCAGCGCCGCATTGCCCTGGGTGGCATATGAGGGAGCGGACTGGGGAGGCGTCTGGGACGCTTGCACCTGATTTAACTTGTCTTCGGCCCGGCGG
>WFTT01000145.1 GCA_015485335.1 Robiginitomaculum sp. | reverse complement strand
CAGATGTGTATAAGAGACAGGTCGTATGGACCCCGAGGCGAATCGGGAATAGGGTATGCGCCCATGTCGCGATATATATTCATCACTGGCGGCGTGGTCTCCTCATTGGGAAAAGGCCTCGCCTCCGCCGCACTGGGTGCGCTTTTGCAGGCCCGGGGCTATAGCGTCCGTTTGCGTAAACTGGACCCCTATTTAAACGTTGATCCGGGCACGATGTCGCCTTATCAGCACGGCGAGGTTTTTGTCACAGATGATGGAGCAGAAGCTGATCTGGATCTGGGGCATTATGAACGCTTCACCGGGGTTGCTGCTGCTCAGAGTGACAATGTCACCACTGGGCGTATTTACCAAACCATTATCGAGCGCGAACGGCGGGGTGATTATTTGGGGGCCACGGTGCAGGTCATCCCCCATGTCACCGATGCCATTAAGGAATTTATCCTGTCAGACGCCGGTAATGTAGATTTCGTACTTTGCGAAATCGGCGGCACGGTCGGCGATATTGAAGCTTTGCCGTTTTTTGAAAGTATTCGCCAGGTAGGGCTGGAGCTGGGCCCCTCCCGCGCCGCCTATATTCATGTCACCTTGCTGCCCTTCATTACCGTGGCGGGCGAGCTGAAAACCAAACCGACGCAGCACTCGGTGAAGGAATTACGCTCGATCGGTATCCAGCCCGATATTCTGCTTTGCCGGTGTGAACACAGCATTCCCGAAAGCGAGCGGCGCAAAATCGGGCTGTTTTGTAATGTCCGTGGCAGTGCCGTGATCCCCGCTCTGGATGCCGCCTCCATCTATGATGTGCCCCTGACCTACCATCAGGAAGGTCTGGACCGCGAAGTGCTGGCCCATTTTGGCATTGCCGATGATGTAAAGCCGGATTTAAGCCGGTGGGAGGAAATTTCTTCGCGTATTCATAACCCCGATGGTGAGGTTTCCATCGCCATTGTTGGTAAATACACGGTTTTGCCCGATGCCTATAAGTCGCTGATGGAGGCGCTGGTCCATGGGGGCATTGCCAATAACGTCAAAGTACGCCTGAAATGGATTGAAAGCGAAACCTTTGAGCACGAAGACGTGGCCCTGGCGGCCCTGTCAAATGTACATGGCATTCTGGTGCCTGGTGGCTTTGGTGAACGCGGCGCTGAGGGGAAAATCCGCGCCGTGGAGTTCGCCCGGGAGCATAAGGTGCCTTATTTTGGTATCTGCTTTGGCATGCAAATGGCGGTGATCGAGGCCGCCCGCCATCTGGAAGGGGCACAGGATGCCACCTCCAGCGAGTTTGCCGGCACCGGCACCCATGTGGTTGGTCTGATGACGGAATGGACCAAAGGGGATGCCAAAGAAACCCGAGGCAACCAGGATGATCTGGGCGGTACTATGCGCCTGGGGGCTTATCCGGCGAAACTGAAAAAGGGTACACTGGTCCACAGCATCTATGGCAGGGAAGATATCAGCGAGCGTCATCGGCATCGTTACGAGGTCAATATTGCCTGGCAGGAACGCCTGGAACGTCAGGGTATGATCTTCTCGGGTCTGTCGCCGGACGGCAGGCTGCCAGAGATTGTGGAGCTGAAGGATCATCCCTGGTTTATTGGCGTTCAGTTCCATCCGGAGCTGAAATCGCGGCCCTTTGAACCACATCCGCTTTTTGCCAGCTTTATCGAAGCCGCACTGGTGCAAAGCCGCATGGTTTAGTCGACGTTATTTCTTATTCTTTTCAAGCGTTAGCAGGTTTTTAACCCTAAGCCCATTAAGGCATGCAGAGGTATCTGTAAGGGGCTTTTATGCAAAACTTTAACCGCCACGTCAGCCATTGTAGTCCGGCCATCGCCAAAGCATTCGCAACTCATGCGGGTGTTGTTCTTATGGATGCACAGCGTAATATTGTCTGGGTGAATGACGTGTTCGCCAAAACCACAGGCTATGACCGCCAGGAATTGCTGGGCGTGGCCATGGATACCTTCGATTCCGGTTATAATACCGAAGAGCAAATTGAAGCCATGTGGTCCATGGTGGATGGTGGGGTCGCCTGGCAGGGCACCAATAAGTACAAAGGAAATAAAGGCCAAGATATCTGGGCCCGCATGACAATCCAGCGCCTTGTGGATGATCAGGGCGAGGCCGATGGTTATATTGTGATTTGTACAGATGTGACAGATCTGGTAAATTTAAGCAAAGAAAACAAACGCATGGTCAGCCGGTCTGAGTATATGCGTGTGGTCAATCGTGTTTATGCCATTGATCGTTCTGATAACGAGCTAGATACGTTGCTGACCCAGGCCCTTGATGTTCTGTTTGAAGTGCCGTGGCTGGACGTCTTATCCAAAGGCGGGGTCTTTTTGATGGATCCTGATGATGACCAATTGCTAAGGCTGCGCTGTTCGCACCGTTTGGGCGAGCATATTGAAAGCCATTGTGCCAAAATAAAATTTGGCCATTGCCTGTGCGGTCGCGCGGCGCAATCACGTTCTTTGGTTCATGCTTCGTGTGTGGATGAACGTCATGATGTGCGTTTTGATGCCATGAAACCACATGGCCATTACAATGTGCCGATTATGGTAGGGGACGAGTTGGTCGGGGTACTGGTTGTTTATCTCGAGCATGGGACGAAAAAGAATAAAGACCACGAAGTCTTTTTGACGGAATTTGCCCACGCCCTTGGGGTTTTGATCGGTTTCAAGCAACGTGAGGAAAACCTGGTCGCGAAAAAGAAAGAGGCGCTGGCTGCCGCTGAAATGGCAAAAAAGGCCATGGTTGAGGCGCAACAGGCCGAAGCAGCCAAAAGCAATTTCCTCTCTACCATGAGCCATGAATTGCGCACACCAATGAATGGGGTGGTTGGTATGTTGCATGTTCTGAAAATGGGTGAACTTAGCGAAGACCAGAGCGAAAGTGTCGACCTGGCCCTGTCATCTGCAGATTTGTTGTTGACGATTATCAATGACATTCTGGATTTCACCAAGCTGGAACATGGCGCCATGACTATGGAAAGCCTGCCTGTGAACCTGCATGAACTGGTGAACAACATTCGCACAGTGTTTGTGCCGTTGGCTACGGACAAGCATTTGAATCTGGATGCCAGCGTGGCACCGGATTTGCCTGAAACTATTCTGGGTGATCCAACGCGCTTGCGCCAGATACTGAATAACTTTCTCTCAAATGCTATCAAATTTACCGATGCCGGCGATGTCTCTCTGGTGGTGGAAAAACAGGTCAATAAAGAGGCGCCCGGGGCGCTGGATTGGTTGGTGCTGAGCGTCAAGGACAGTGGGATTGGCCTGAGCGATGAGCAAAGAGAGCTTATATTTGAGCGCTTTACACAGGCAGACAATACCATATCCCGAAAGTTTGGTGGTACAGGCCTTGGGTTGTCGATCTGCAAACAGCTAACCGAAGCCATGGGGGGCAGGATCGGGGTGGATAGCGCCGAGGGAGAGGGCAGTACCTTCTGGGTAAAATTGCCCCTAAAGTCAGCCGATCACACCGTGCAAGATCACGCTGCCGCCTGATGCCTCTGTTTTCTTTAATGTTTTAATGATCCCTGGCATAATGCGTTCAGGGACTATTTTTTTGTGCATGGCTTTATGAATTGCCAGGCTTTGTAAAAACACACTTGTTATTATCTGAAACTTAATAATGTTCACATTAGGTTGAGTATTCTTATTAAGAATAATTATAAGTTAGAGCGTGCTATGGAATTAACGACGGCGGTAAAAACGGACGTGAGCCGGGTTTATAATATTGCCAATACCGCAGATGAGCATGCAATTATTGCCGAGACCGATGCCGACGGCGTCATTACCTATGTCAACGACCGGTTTGTCAACATTTCCGGCTACTCTCGCGCTGACCTTATCGGGCAAAAGCATTCAATCCTCAATTCGGGTTATCACCCACCACAGTTTTTTGAGCGTATGTGGCAGAGTATTTCGGCGGGGAAGGTCTGGGTAGGTACGGTCAAGAACAAGGCCAAGGATGGTTCCTTTTACTGGGTGCATACAACGATCAAGCCCATTATGGATTCCGGCGGGCGGATAACGGGGTATACCTCGTTGCGCACTGACATCACGCAGGTGGTGCAATTGCGCAAAGATCGGCGCAGTCTGGCCAGGCGGGCAAGCTATCGTGAACATCTGGACCGGGTTTTTGATCTGGAACGCAAACACAAGACATTGCCTGAAATCCTGGAAGATGCATTGGCTATTCTGTTCAGAATAAAAACCTTGCCAATGCAGCCGGCCGGGAAAATATTTCTGACACGTCAAAATGCGCCCCGGCCAATATTATGCTGTGTATATAATCCGCAGAGGGTCAATCTGGATGTGGGGAATGATTTTTGTGTACCGATCATGGTCGGTACCGACCATATTGGCGATCTCATTCTTTATATTTCCGATGATGGTTCATGTGATGACGAGATCAATAAATTTCTTAGAGAGTTCTCACATGCGCTTGGCATATTGATAGGCTTCAAAAACAGGGAAGAAGAGCTGGTCTGTAAAGAGCATGAGGCATTACAGGCGGCCGAATTGGCCAGGAAGGCCATGATCGAAGCCCAAAAGGCGGAGCAGGCAAAAAGCGATTTTTTATCCACCATGAGTCATGAATTGCGTACGCCGATGAATGGCATGGTGGGGATGTTGCATATACTGAAAATGGGCGAGTTGAGTGAAGAGCAACGCGAAAGCGTCGATGTGGCCCTGTCTTCATCAGATCTGTTGCTGGCGATCATCAATAATGTTCTGGATACCGCCAAACTGGAACATGGTGCCATGGCACTGGAAAGCCTGCCGGTTAATCTGAGTGATTTTGTACGTGACACCATGGCGGCCTTGCATCCGCTGGCCTATGAAAAACATCTGCATCTGGATGCTTATATCGCTCCGGATTTGCCGCAAAACGTGTTGGGGGATCCAACACGCTTGCGCCAGATCCTGAATAATTTCATCTCCAACGCCATCAAGTTTACTGCCCGGGGCAGTGTGAAAGTTTCATTGGAAAAAGTGAGTGAAATACACGATAGGGTTGAGCTGGACTGGCTGGTTCTCAAAGTGGCTGATACGGGTATTGGGTTAAGTGCCGAACAGGTGGAGATTGTATTTGATCGCTTCACCCAGGCCGATAACTCTATTTCCCGCCATTTTGGAGGTACCGGCCTTGGGCTGGCGATCTGCAAGCAATTGGCCGAAATCATGGGCGGTAATATTGGGGTAGACAGTGCCCCAGGGCAGGGCAGTACCTTTTGGATAAAAATTCCGCTGCTGCCGGCCTGTATGGATCTGCAAAACTCCGCCTGATTTATTCGGACCAGAGATAAATCCACTTTACAGCACGAGCCTGTCCCTGTTTATGAGATTTGGGATTAAATTGATCCACATATAATGGGGATGGACTGGTGTCTGACCAATCATCTGTATTTTACAGAGGCGTAACGCAAACCTACCCGACAGCCAAAAAATCTGACGGGATGTATATTTTTGATCATACCGGCAAGCAATACCTGGACATGAGCGGTGGTGCCGCGGTGTCTTGTCTGGGGCATGGGCATCCCCGTGTGGTGCAGGCCCTGTGCGATCAGATAAAAACCATGAGCTTTGCTCACACCGCGTTTTTTTCGAACGAGCCCCAGGAAAAGCTGGCTGATCTACTAGCTTCGAAATTTGCCGAACCCGGAGCCAAAGTCTATTTCACCTCTGGTGGATCAGAAGCCAATGAGACGGCGTTGAAGCTTGTCTGGCAATACTGGCGAGCCAAGGGGCAGCCGGGCAGAAAGAAGATTATCAGCCGTACACACAGCTATCACGGCAACACCTTAGGCACCTTGTCGGCCAGTGGTAATTTACCCCGTCGCCGGGTCATGGGGGATGTGTTGATTGACTGGCCGCGGATTGATCCGTGTTACGCCTATCGCTATCAGCAAGATAACGAGAGCGATGCAGATTACGGCGTGCGGGCAGCGAATGCGCTGGACGCTAAAATCAGGGAAGAAGGTGCCGACACCATTGCGGCCTTTATTGCAGAACCGGTGGTGGGGGCTTCGTTGGGCGTGGTGCCGGCTGCGCCGGGATATTTTAAACGCATTCGCGAAATTTGTGACGCCCATGGTGTCTTGCTGATTGCCGATGAAATCATGTGCGGTACTGGGCGTACGGGCACGTTTTTTGCGCACGAACACGAAGGCTTTTTGCCTGATATTGTAACCTTGGCCAAAGGGATCGCCGGTGGGTATCAACCCCTGGCGGCGACACTCGCCCGTCGGCATGTGCATGAAACCTTTGTGCAGACCGGGGCGGGTTTTTCTCATGGGCATACCTATGTCGGCCATGCCAGTGCCTGCGCTGCTGGGCTGGCTGTGGTACAAACCATTGATGATGAAAACCTGTTGCAAAATGTAAATTCCGTTGGCGCGTATATGCAAACAGCGCTGGAGGAGGCTTTTGCGGATCGGCCATATGTTGGGGATATTCGCGGCCGGGGACTGTTCCGGGCCATTGAATTTGTCGCCGACCGGCAAAGCAAAAAGCCATTTGCGGATGAGCTGAAAATTACTGGGCGACTGAAACAGGCCAGTATGAAACACGGCCTGATCTGCTATCCCGGTGGTGGCTCTATGCAAGACACGCTGGGCAGTCATATACTGTTTGCGCCGCCCTTTATTGCCAAGACCGCGCATATTGATCAGTTGATTGGCAAGCTAAGTCTGGTGTTTGAAGACGTTTTTGATGACTGATCCCTTTATCATCATGTCGGCACCCAATGGTGCGCGGAGGCAAAAAGGCGATCATCCTGCATTGCCAATCACCCCGTGTGAGCTGGCTGAGTGTGCCGTACAGGTTTATGATGCCGGCGCCAGTATTTTGCATCTGCATGTTCGCGATGAAAATAACCAGCACTCTTTGGATGTGGATAGATACCGGGCGGCCATTAGAGCGATTCGGGAAGCGGTGGGGGATGATCTCATTATACAGGTCACTTCCGAGGCTGTTGGCCAATATAACCGGTTTGAGCAAATGGATATGGTGAGGCGGTTAAAACCCCAGGCTGTATCCTTGGCATTACGTGAAATCTGCCCGACCGACGCAGCACTGGGAGAGGTCGAGGACTTGATACGCTGGGTTGCCGATGAGCACATTTTTCCACAATATATTCTCTATAACGAAGCAGACTATGTTCAGTTTGAACGCTACAGGAAAAAAGGCGTTTTTCAGAGCGACTCGCCCTTTGTTCTGTTTGTTTTAGGGCGATATCAGGATGCAGAATCGTCTGAAAGTGTATCGTCAACTGGTTTCCTCAAAAAAATACAGCAGGCCAGCTTTCCCTGGGCAGTATGTGGCTTTGCCGATAATGAGAGGCACGCCATTGCCTATGCAGCCAAACAGGGGGGGCATGTTCGTGTGGGGTTTGAGAACAGTATTTTGCAAGAAAACAAGGCATTATTGGAAGATCATACAGTAATGATCAAAGCCTGTGTTGAGGCCGCCCAGAGGGAAGGGCGTACCACGGCAAGCCCATTTGATGTGAAAAGTATGCTAAAAATTGGTTAATCCCCCTGTTGCTTGGAAAGAATTTTCCACTGTTGCTTTCATGTCCTTGTTATTCATCAGGGATGCCACTACAAGTCAAAATCAGGTTGCAGGATAAAAAGATAGCGCAACTTATAACAACAACATTTTTCCTTTAGTGGGGGAGTTTATGCGACACTTAAAACAATTACGACAATCCACAATGCTGGTAGCGGTTTCAGCCGCCATCACTGTTGTGGGAATGCCCGCCTTTGCCCAACAGGGCGATGACGAGCCATTCGTTGAAGACGAAATCGTTACCATCGGTTCCAGAAGCAAAAAAGCGCGTTCTGTACACAATTCACCGGTGCCGGTTGACGTCTTCACGGGTGATGAATTTACCAGTTCAGGTAATACGGTTGATATTACCGACATGCTGAAAACACTGGTGCCATCCTATACGGCAACGCCGGCAACCGGGGACGGCAGTGCGTTTATTCGCCCGACCTCTCTGCGCGGCATGTCACCGGATGAAACCCTGATTTTGGTCAACGGCAAACGTCGTCACCGTTCAGCCCTGGTGCAATTCTTTGCGCCGGCTGCTGGTAACGGTTCGCACGGTGTGGATGTTGGCATGATTCCAGCAATTGCACTGAAGAGTGTTGAGGTTCTGCGCGATGGCGCGGCGGCTCAATACGGTTCTGATGCCATTGCCGGGGTTATGAACTTTGTTCTGAAGGACAACCGTGAAGGCGGTGAAGCCATTTTCCAATATGGTGAGTTCTATCAAGGTGAACAAAGCGTCAAGGCCGCCGCCAATGTTGGCGTGCCGATCGGGGACAAAGGTTTCATCAACCTGAGTGGTGAATATGTGGACAATGATGCCCTGTCACGTGGAATACAACGCCCTGATGCGCAGGCATTAATTGATGCTGGTGTGCAAGGTGTTGGTGCTGACAGCCCCTTTGGGGATGCGCCTTTCGCGCAAACCTGGGGTCGTCCACAAACGCATGGCGCCCGGTTCTTCATGAATTCTGGCTATGATATTTCGGAAAATGCCGAGCTGTATATGTTCGGTAACTATGCCGACACCGATGGCCGGTATCGTTTCTTCTATCGTAATCCAAATCACTCGACGATTCAGGCCCTGCGGGCTCTGGGTTTCACAGGCCTTCAGGCCGGCTACACGCCGTATCTTGATGGTGCACAAAAAGATGTCAGCCTGGTTGGCGGTCTTCGCGGTGAAACCGGTTCCGGCTGGTATTACGATTTCAGTGCAGGTGCTGGCAAAAGCTCTTTGGACTACACCCTCAACAACACGTTGAACCCATCCCTGGGTTTGATCGGCGGTCAGCCGGCACAGCGTGACTTTAACGTTGGTGGTTATGACCAGAAAGAAGTCAATCTGAATGCAGATTTCACCAAAGCTCTTAGCGACAGCGTAAACCTGGCTTTGGGTGGTGAATGGCGTGAAGAAACCTATTCGGTCACACCGGGTGAGCCTAATTCCTTTGTGGGTTCAGGCTCTAATGGTTTGAACGGCTTTAAGCCACAGGATTCGGGTAAGTTCAGCCGCAACAACTTCGCGGTTTATGCGGATGTTGAACACGATCTTTCAGACAAGTTCCTGATGCAGTACGCAGTACGCTATGAGGACTTCTCTGATTTTGGCAGCACGGTAAACGGCAAAATCGCTGCGCGGTACATTGCTTCTGACAGCATTACCTTCCGCGCCGCCGCTTCAACCGGCTTTAAGGCCCCGACCCCTGGTCAGGCCCACGTCCGGACAACCATCACTACGTTTGATGGTGCAACCGGTCTACAGGTTGAAGAAGGTCTTGTGCCACCAACCAGCCCATCTGCGTTGGCTGCTGGTGGGGCTCCTCTGAAAGAAGAGAAATCGGTCAACTACAGTGGCGGTGTTGCTACCCGGCTTGGTGAAAATACTTCACTGACCATCGATACCTATCGGATCCGTGTTAAAGACCGGATCTATCGTACTGGTGATATTCCAGTACCTGGTACAACCAGTGCTACGGTTTCTTTCTACACCAACGCCCTGACGGTTGTTTCCAAGGGTATTGATGTGGTGTTGACCTCCAACTTCACCTGGAATGACCAGATTGATACGGATGTCTCTTTTGCCGGTAGCTATAACAAGGTTAATGTTACCAAACAGAACCCTGTTGGTGGTGTTTTGCCGGTTAGCGCTAGCGTGATCGAGGATATCGAAAACAACTATCCTAATCTTCGCTTTGTGCTTTCTGCGAATACGCACTTTGGCGACAATTGGGACTGGCTGGTTCGTGCTAATTTCTATGGCAGCCACTATGATGAGCGTGGCACCATTGGTGCAGCGGTCAATCCTAGCGCTAAAATCAGCGAAGTTGTGTATTTCGACACTGAGCTTGGCTATCAGGCAACAGACACGGTTCGTCTTGCCATTGGTGCTGTGAACATTTTTGACAGCTTTATCGACAAGGTTGGTCCGCCCAATGCAAACCGCCTTAGTGTTGGTCTGCAATACCCACGTCGTAGTGCCGCCAATTATGAAGGTGGTTCATGGTATGCTAAACTGGTGCTTACGTACTAATTAGCAAACCCCTGAGGGCTCTTTGTTAGAGGGCGCTTTGGGACTAAAACTCGATCATGGCGGCGGCGGGATATATCCTGTCGCCGCTTTTTTGTGCTAATGGAGCGCCCTAAATGAAAAAGGAAAAGATTAGCCTCTATGCATCTTTGGCAGAGATCGTATCTGCTTTGGCGGTTGTGCTTTCATTGCTTTATGTGAGTAGCGAGTTTCGCCGCTCTCAAATGCTCAGCAGCCGTGATGTCGACGTGATTCTGTATGACCGTGCCAGCCAAGCCAACAAGGCCATCTATGAGTCTGCTGATCTGGCTAATTTGATCATAAAGGCACAAATGCGCGCAGACACCTTGTCTGCCGCTGATCGGTTACGTTATCTGTCCTATCAGCATGATTTCTTTGATAGCTGGGAAATTGCCTGGATTTATCACCAGAATGGGATCCTGGATGAAGCGTCCTGGAAGGAATGGGATCAATGGTATGCCCGAAAGGCAAAGCTGATCCCAAAATTTGGTTGGATTGAAAACCAAAATAATTTTACGGGAACTGCATTTCACGACTATGTCAGCACCTTACTGAAGGAAGACTGAATAGGGCGCTGATATCTGGGATGGTTGCAGTTCCAGCCGCGCATATTCACCGGCTGAAACTCTGGAACATGTTCTTTTGTATAAAAAGAAAAAATGGTGCCGGCAGAGAGACTCGAACTCCCGGCCCCCTGATTACAAATCAGGTGCTCTACCAGCTGAGCTATGCCGGCACACAATACGCAACGCGCAAGCACGTTGATGCACTTCCATAAAGAAAAATCCCGGCACGTAAAGTACCGGGATCAGTGATTTGCTGGGGGGCAGGGGTTTATGGTGTTATTATTGAGATCTGCATTCTTTGGCAGATTTGGGCGTAATGGTGTTTACGCCATGAAGGTTGTGGCGATTGAGACGCCAATGGT
>WFTT01000144.1 GCA_015485335.1 Robiginitomaculum sp. | reverse complement strand
TCAAAAAAGCGTTCCTCTGGCGGGGCCTCGGTCGGTGTGGGCCAAAGACCGATGCCTTCGCGGGCCAGCCTCTGCCAGTCAAAGCGCTCGCCGGGGTCTTGCTTGCGCCCGGGCGCAATGTCGCTATGGCCAACAATATTGTGCGGGGCGATGTTATGGCGCGCAAGGATACCCTGACATAGCGGGATGAGCGCTTGCATCTGCGCCTCTGGGAAATTGGGCAGGCCAAAATCATGGCCGCCATTGACGATCTCTATGCCGACCGATGCGCTGTTGATATCGGTAAGGCCGCGCCAGAAACTGACCCCGGCATGCCAGGCGCGGCGGTGTTCTTCGACCAGTTTGAAAAGTCGCCCATCTTCTTCCAGCACATAATGCGCGGAAACCTTGGCCGCCGGGTCGCGCAGGCGATCCAGAGCAGCTTGGCCCGTCTCCATGCCGGTGTAATGCAGTACCAGCATGCTGATCGGCAATGCGCGTTCATTCTGGTTGGGCGAGGGGGCGTCGATCATTATCAACGGCCCAAGATAGCCTTAGCGCGAGCCAAAAGGCCCAATGCCGTCCACGGTCCAGCCATGGGGGCCGCGCCGAGCGTTCAGGGTATTGCCATCGCCTTTCGGGCCTCGCGAGCCGGCAATGCGAAAGATCAGCCAGACCAGCGCCAGTGTGCCAACAATAATAAAGGTGCCAGCCAGAGCCGCCAGGGCAAAGAAAAATGCCGCCAACGCTGCCAGGGCCGCGAAGGCTACGGCACCCAGCCAAAGCGCACTGTTGCGCAGCGTATTCATCAGCCGGGATAAAAAGCCGGAAGGTCCGTGGTTTTCAAGTTTTGCCGTGGTCATGGCATTCTCCGCTCATCATTGCCCCCCAAGGCAAGACGATACCTTACTTATCTTGGCATGAAACGCGCCAAGGTCAATGCACAGTGTTGTGACTAAATGCAGACACAGCCTCAGGCGGCAAGGCCGCGTTCAGTGCAAATTTTCTCATAAGCAAGGTTGATCATGGCCATTTTTTTACTGGCCAGCCCCTGCATTTCGGCAGGCAGGCCCCGGGCCATGATGCGGTCCGGGTGGTTGGCGGCGGCCATGCGCCGATAGGCCTTTTTGATGTCCTCGTCGCGAATGCTCTCATCAATGCCCAAAATCAGATACGGATCATCAGGTTCCCGGCCAAGGCGGCTGGCACGAATGCGGCGATATTCACGGTCAGAAAAGCCAAATATATCCGCAACATGGCGTAAAAACTCTTCCTCATCATCAGTCACTCGGCCATCGGCGCGGGCAATGTGAAAAAGGCCATCCAATATGTCTTCTAATATACAGGGGCAACAGCGAAACTTGCGCGCAATGCGTTTGGCGTAAGACTCATAGCCCAAGGTGGTCTGGCGAAAGAGGTTGAATAGCCGTGCTACGTCGTTCTGGGCGCTTTTGGGGGCGGAAAATACTTCGCGAAAGGCGGCAATTTCTTCGGCGGTGACCAAGCCATCGGCTTTGGCCAGTTTGGCCCCCAGCGCAATCAGGGCGGTGGCAAAGCCCGCATCATCCACCCGGCGACCGGGTTTTTGTTCATGTTCATGCTCGACAAAAAAGGCTGCAGCCCCGGCGGCGATGTCGGTAAATTTTTGCCAAATGCCCATATTGCGTTATCGCTCCTCCTCATGTTTGAGCAAATGCATGAGGGCGTGGCAATGAGAAATGGAAGTCCATGTGCAGGCAGGCATGCCATGGGACTTTCCTTTATCGCCAAAATACGCTCAATGTCTGGCTGAGAAATAATGGGGCCGGTATATGCATAATCAGGGAAAATGGTCGTTCTGGATTGATCGCGGTGGTACGTTTACCGACGTGATTGGCCTGCGTGCGGACGGGCATTTTCAGACCATTAAAGTTTTGTCAGAAAACCCGGATCAATACCCTGATGCGGCGGTCGAGGGCATTTCACGCATTTTGGGGGTGTCCGGCGGCAAGGCACTGCCAACCTCTTGTATCGCCAGTGTTAAAATGGGCACCACCGTGGCCACCAATGCCTTGCTGGAGCGCAAGGGCGCTAAAACCCTGTTTGTGACCACCAAAGGCTTTGGCGATGCGCTGATCATTGGTGATCAAACCCGGGCTGATATTTTTGCCATGGATGTGCGCCGCCCAGCCCCGCTTTATGCGGATGTGCTGGAGGTTGAAGAACGGATCGCCGCTGATGCCACCATTCTTGTCCCCCTTGATGAGGCCGCAGCCAAGGCAGGTATGCAGGCGGCCTATGATCGTGGCTGTCGCGCCATAGCCATCTGTCTGATGCATGGTTTTTCCAACCCGGTCCACGAACAATGCCTGCACCATATGGCTCGTGAAATTGGCTTTGTAGCAATCAGCACCAGTGCGGTGGATCCATTGCAAAAATTGATCCCCCGGGCCTCGACCTTACTCGCCGATGCCTATCTGTCGCCGGTGCTGAATGACTATGTGGGCCGTGTGCAAGGCGCGCTGGGCGCGGCGCCCTTATACTTCATGAAGTCCTCTGGCGGTCTGGCACCCACCGAGGCCTTTCGCGCCCGCGATGCGGTCTTGTCCGGGCCGGCGGGGGGTGTGGTCGGCATGGCCAAAACCGCCCTAAGGGCCGGGTTTGACAAAGTGATCGGCTTTGATATGGGCGGCACCTCCACTGATGTGTCGCGCGCCGAGAATGGCGATGTGGAACGCATGGACGGCATGGCCTTGCAAGGGGTGGTTTTGCGCGCCCCCATGGTGGCGGTGCATACCATTGCGGCGGGGGGCGGCTCGGTTCTTAAATTTGAGGGTGGGCGCGCTCAGGTGGGGCCGCAAAGCGCCGGGGCGGCCCCGGGCCCGGCGGGCTATGGCCGGGGCGGTCCGGCCACGCTGACCGATGCCAATCTGGTGCTGGGACGTCTGGACCCGGCATTTTTTCCCAAAACCTTTGGACCACACAGCGATGCTGCGCCGGATATGGCGGCATCCAGGGGAGCACTGGGCGTGCTGGCCGATTCCATGGGGGCCGGCAATGCCCGCGAGGCGGCGCTGGGCTTTATTGAAATCGGTGTTGAAAATATCGCCCAGGCCATTCGCTCTATCTCATTGACCAAGGGCATTGATCCGGCGGGGTATGCGCTGGCTTCCTTTGGCGGTGCGGGCGGGCAATTGGCCTGTGCGGTGGCCGGGGCGCTGGGGATGAAAACCGTGCTGGTGCATCCTTTTGCCGGGGTCTTGTCGGCCTTTGGGATCGGTCTGGCCGATTTGCGGGCCGAGCGGCGACGCACCCTGTTATTGCCGCTGGATGGTGCGGGATTAAAGGCGGCGCAGGCCCATGCTGAAGCGCTGTATGAGGATGCGGCGGCCGAGTTGCGTCGCCATGATATTGAGGCGGTCAAGATAAAACGCCGCGATGCGGTCTATCTGAAATATGCAGGATCGGATTCGGTGTTGCCCGTGCCGCTGGACACTGCGGCGGCAATGCGCACGCGCTTTGAGGCCGATCACCAGCGCCTTTACGGATTTGCCCGCCCGGGTGCCGCCATTGAGATGGAATCCCTGATCGTGGCGTTGGAGGCCGCCCCCAAAGACGCCATCGCTCTATCCATGGGAAAATCCAAAACCGGGGAGGCCTTGGCGCCTATAAAAACCGGCGTGTTGCACACTCGTACCGGTGAATTACCCCTGCCGGTGTATGGGCTGGCCGAAATGGGCGCAGGGCAGCTTCTGTCTGGCCCTGCTTTGCTGGTCGATGATTTGTCGCAAATCCTGCTGGAGCCGGACTGGCAGGTGCGAATGCGCGAGGATGGCATATTGGTGATGACCGGCGGCGCCAAAGCGGCGCGAAAAGAGGATCAGAGGGTCAATCCGGTACAATTGGAGCTCTACAACCGGCGCTTTATGGGCGTGGCAGTACAGATGGGCCAGGTGCTGGAGCGCACCGCGCTTTCCGTGAATATGAAGGAACGGCTGGATTTTTCCTGTGCGGTGTTCGAGGCCGATGGCGCGCTGGTGGCCAATGCGCCGCATATGCCGGTGCATCTTGGCTCCATGTCGGCCAGTGTACGTGAAGTGCTGGCCCGGGTGCCGGATTTGCGCCCCGGCGAAGCGGTGGCGCTGAACTCTCCCTATGCCGGGGGTACCCATGTGCCCGATATTACGGTGGTGATGCCGGTGGCCGATACGGCGGGTGAACGATTGTTCTGGGTGGCGGCGCGGGGCCACCATGCGGATGTGGGCGGCATTCGGCCAGGCTCTATGCCGCCGTTTTCTTCCTCGATCGAGGAAGAGGGCGTCATATTTGATTGCCTGCCGATTTTGCGTCGCGGCGTGTTTCAGGAGGACGCCGTGCGTGATGTGTTGGCCAGCACCAACTGGCCGGCGCGCAATCCGGATCAAAATATTGGCGATCTACAGGCACAGATTGCCGCCTGTACCTGTGGGGCGCAGGCCCTGATGCGTATGGTGGATGAACACGGCCAAGGGGTGGTGCAGGCCTATATGGGCCATGTACGCGCCAATGCCGAGGCTGCGGTGCGCGGCGTGATTGATCGTTTGCAATCAGGCGCTGCCGAAGTGCCCATGGATTGTGGGGCGGTAATCAAGGTGCGCATTGAAGTGGACCATAAAGCCCGCAGCGCCGTGGTGGATTTTACCGGCACCTCGGCGCAAATGGCAGGTAATTTCAACGCCCCGGCGGCGGTGAGCCGGGCGGCGGTTCTGTATGTCTTTCGCTGTCTCGCCAAGGCGGATATTCCTTTGAACGAGGGGTGTTTGCAGCCCTTGAAGGTCATTATTCCCAAAGGTTCTTTGTTGGATCCAAACCCGCCCGCCGCCGTGGTAGCAGGCAATGTGGAGACCAGTCAGCATGTGGTGGATGCGCTGTTTCTGGCCACCGGTGCCATGGCAGCAGCACAAGGCACCATGAATAATCTGACCTTTGGGGATGATCGCCAGCAATATTACGAAACCATTTGCGGCGGGGCCGGGGCGGGCATGGGATATGATGGGGAAAATGCCATCCACACCCATATGACCAATTCACGCCTGACCGACCCTGAGGTGCTGGAGCGCCGCTTTGCCGTGCGGGTCGAAGGCCATCATGTGCGCCATGGCTCCGGTGGGGCCGGGCAATGGCATGGCGGGGATG
>WFTT01000143.1 GCA_015485335.1 Robiginitomaculum sp. | reverse complement strand
TACGACAACTGATCGAAGATGTTGAGCTGCAGACCCAGGATAATGACAGACTTTTTTTGAATATAGCCTTTAATTACGGAGGTCGGGACGAGCTTGCCCGTGCCTGTCACGGGATTGTACAGGATGTTCTTGCTGGCAAGCAAAGTCAGGACAAAATTACCGAAGAGGATATCGCCCGACATCTGGACACGGCCTTCATGCCGGACCCGGACATTATCCTGCGTACCAGTGGTGAACAAAGGCTGAGTAATTTTTTACTTTGGCAGAGTGCCTATTCAGAATTTATCGTGTTGGATGTCCTGTGGCCGGATTTCACCCAGGACCATTTGGAAGACGCCTTGCGCATTTACCATAACCGGGAAAGACGCCAGGGGGGGGTGAACACATGAATACTGCCCCACCAGTAAAAAGCCGTTTTAAAAGACGGGATTTCTGGGTTCGGATGGTGTCAGCATTAATCCTTATCCCCGTGACGCTTACCTGCGCCATTCTGGGAGGTATATGGTTTATCCTTCTGGTGGCCCTGGCCAGTGCCGCCATGGGGCGTGAATGGGTGCGTATGTCGGATCGTGGGGCCGGCGCGCGGGCCTATGCCGCAGCCATGCTGGGCCTGATGGTGCCGATATATTTTGCCAATAGCGGTCAATGGGTCTGGGCATTGCTGTCGCTTTTTCTAGTGGCCTTGATTGCTGCCATTGAACGGGCCGGGCGTGGCGAGCCGTGGCGAGCTGTTGGCGGGTTGCTCTATATCGGTTTTGCAGTCTTATCCATCTTGTATTTGCGTAGCGGTCAGGATGGCTTGTTGCGTCTTTTGTACCTGTTTGCCGTGGTCTGGGCCGCCGATTCAGCGGCCTATATTTTTGGCAGCCAGATGCGCGGACCCAAGCTTTGGCCTTCGGTCAGTCCTAATAAAACCTGGTCCGGTTTTGTTGCCGGTCTGATTGCCGGCACACTGGCCGGCAGTTTGACCTTTTACATTGCCGGTTATGGGGTGGCGGCCGGTCTGGTCGTTTTATCGGCGGTGCTGGCTGTGATTTCTGTGGCCGGTGATCTTCTGAGTTCCTGGTTAAAGCGGCGGTTTGGCGTCAAGGATACAGGCACTTCTATTCCGGGGCATGGGGGGGTGCTTGATCGTCTGGATTCTATTTTGGCCGCGGGCATGGCGGTGGCGGCCTTCATGCTGTTGTTTGGCGGGAATGCGGTTTTATGACCTTACCAGGGAACGCCAGACGTATCAGTGTGTTGGGGGCGACCGGATCGGTCGGCCTGTCCACCTTTGATATTATTGCCGATCAGTTGGCCCGCCATGGTGAAGACAGCTTGCATATGGTGGCTTTTGTTGCCCGCAGCAAAGTTGCTGAACTGGCCGCGCTGGCGCGTCGGTTCCGCCCTGATTTTGTAGCCATCGCCGATGAGCGCTTTGGCGAAGATTTGCGCGATGCCCTGGCCGGGACCGGGATAGCCCATGGGGCCGGGCAGGGGGCCGTGGAAGACGCTGCGGCCCGTGAGGCCGACTGGACCATGGCGGCCATTGTTGGCGCGGCGGGGTTGCGCTCTACCTTGCAGATTGCCAATCGTGGCGGCGCGATTGCCATCGCCAATAAGGAATCCCTGGTGTGTGCGGGCGCTTTGCTGATGCGAACCTGTGCGCGCACAGGCGCACAGGTCTTGCCGGTGGATTCTGAACATAATGCTATTTTCCAGGTGCTTGACCCGGAACGACGCAGTGCGCTGGTACGAATCGTGCTTACCGCTTCGGGAGGACCATTTCGAACCTGGACACTGGAACAGATGAAAACAGCGACCCCGGAACAAGCCATCGCCCACCCCGTTTGGTCTATGGGAGCCAAAATTTCTGTGGATTCGGCCAGTTTAATGAATAAGGGCCTGGAATTAATTGAGGCCTGCCATCTTTTTGACGTAAGTTCGGGCGAAATTGATGTTCTTATCCACCCGCAATCTGTGGTACATGGTCTTGTTGAATATGCAGATGGATCGATATTGGCACAATTGGGACCGGCGGATATGCGCGTGCCGATTGCATCGGCATTTGCCTGGCCAGAGCGGATCGCCACACGGTGTGAGCGACTTGATCTGGCCCGGGTTTCACGACTGGATTTTGAAACGCCCGATACAGACCGTTTTCCGGCACTTAATCTGGCGCGCAATGCGATGAAGGCCGGGGATGTGGCATGTACAGCGCTGAATGCTGCCAATGAGGTAGCGGTCGAGGCGTTTCTGGCTGGCCAGATCGGATTTTTGGATATTTCTGCACTGGTCGCAGATGTGCTAGAAGGCGGGCATCCGGATGGAGGGGACTGGGAAGGAGCGCCGGAGGATTATGAAAGCGTGTTTGCTTTGGACCATTTGGCGCGAACCCGCGCCCGAGCGCTCCTGACACAAAAATATAACTAAGCAAGAATGATCGACTGAGAAGGTTTTACTATATGCAGGCCATTATCCATACGCCGGGGTTCATCCTCTCCTTTGCTTTTGTATTTACACTGATTGTGTTTGTGCATGAGATGGGACACTTCCTGGCTGCTCGGGCATTGGGAGCCAAGGTCGATGTGTTCTCCATCGGATTTGGCAAGCGCCTGTTTCAGCGCACAGACCGTTATGGCACATTATGGCAGGTGTCCCTGTTTCCCATTGGCGGATTTGTAAAATTTGCCGGCGATTCCGGTGCCGCCAGTGCGCCGGACTTTGAGGCGATCAAGGCAGCCCAATCCGACGGGAAGGCAAACTTGTTTCATTTACTGCCAGTCTGGCGCCGGTCCATCATTGTGGCGGCTGGTCCCATTATGAATTTCTTTTTTGCGATTGTGATTTTCTCTATTTTGCTGATGTCATTTGGCTCGGCCAGTATTCCTGCTCGCATTGACAGCGTCGAGCCGAACTCGCCGGCAGCCCTGGCCGGCTTTATGAAAGACGATCTGATCATCGAGGCCGATGGCAGAAAGGTAAAAAGCTTTGCCGATGTAGCCGCCATTGTTTCCATTGCCGCCAATGAGCCGGTGAATTTTGTTGTGAAACGGGCCGGTGAAACCATTACCCTGAGGGCAGTTCCCGGCCTGGTCGAACAAACAGACCCGTTGGGAAATACCATTCGCATCGGATATTTGGGCATCAGAGCCACCACAGGGGTGGTGGAGCACCAACGTTATGGCCCCCTGGCTGCGGTTGCGGCGGGGACCAGCAAAACCTGGAACAGCATTACGGATCAGCTTAAATTCATGGGCAGGCTGGTTCGCGGGCATGGTTCTGTGGACATGCTGGGGGGGCCACTGCGTATTTTTGCATATACCGGTGCGGTCGGGACCGCCCCGGCGGCAGATGTACAAAGCGCCTCAGTTTCACTGGCCTTGCGCATTGTGAACCTGATCAATCTGGCAGCACTTTTGTCCGTAGCCATTGGTTTGGTAAATTTATTGCCTGTTCCCGTACTTGATGGCGGGCATTTGTTGTACTACGCATTCGAGGCCGTGACGGGCAAGCCGTTGAGTGAAAACATGCAACTTGTCGGATTTAAGGTTGGCCTGGCGCTGATCCTGAGTCTGATGGTGTTTGCTACTCTCAATGATTTGCGCTATTTCGGCCTGTTTGAGAGTATCGGTCGATTATTTTCCTAAGGTTCTTCATGATGTATTTGCCGCATATTGGCCTACGCCTCTTGGCATGTTTGCTTGTTGCAGGCATTTTCTCTGTGGCCTCCGGGCCAGCCCAGGCACAAGCGCCACAAGATCCCGCCCCTCTGGTTGCGGCTCCGCCACCGGCCGCGGCACCGAAACCGGTGGCGCGTATTCGTCAGGTTATGGTCGAGGGCAATCAACGCCTCGAACCTGGTACCGTACAATCATATTTGTTGTTGGGTCCGGGAGATGTGTTTGATCCGGCCCGTATGGACCTGTCTTTGAAAACATTGTTTGCTACGGGCCTGTTTGCGGATGTTACGATCCGTGAAGAGGGGGATACGCTGGTTGTTTCCGTGGTGGAAAACCCAATCATCAACAGGGTGATTTTTGAAAACAACCGTGCCCTCAAAGAGGATAAATTGCGCGATGAGGTGGAAGCACAACCCCGGGCGATCTTTACCCGTGCACGGGTACAGGCCGATGTTCAGCGCATTGTGGATCTTTATCGCCAGGCCGGGCACTTTGCCGCCACGGTGACACCAAAGGTGGCCGAACAGCCGCAAAACCGGGTTGATCTGATTTTTGAAATCTCAGAAGGGCCTGTTACTAATGTGCGCCGGATCAATTTCGTCGGCAATCTGGTGTATTCAGATTCTGAATTACGCCGCATTGTCGCCACCAAAGAATCCCGCTGGTACAAGTTTCTGACCTCAAACGATAATTATGACCCGGATCGGCTGGAATATGACCGTGAACAGTTGCGCAAATTCTATGGCGACAAGGGTTATGCAGATTTTCGGGTAGTTTCTTCGGTTGCGGAACTGACACCAGATCAAAAAGACTTTTTCATCACCTTCACCGTTGATGAGGGCATCAAATACAAATTTGGTGAATTGACCGTAGAGTCTGAACTGGATGCGCTGGATACCAAACTTCTGAAAGCGTTCGTGCGGATTAAACCCGGCTCCCTTTACAAAAACCAGAGAATTGATGACGCCGTGGACTCGCTTACCTTTGCGGCCGGGGCATCAGGGTATGCCTTTGTGGATGTGCGGCCCCAGCGCACGCGTAACCGCGACAAGCGCACGGTGGATGTGAACTTTGTGGTGAACGAAGGGCCGCGGGTTTATGTTGAACGCATTGATGTGGTTGGCAACACGCAAACGCTGGATCGTGTGATCCGGCGCGAAGTTCAATTGGTCGAAGGTGACGCCTTTAACCGTGTACTGCTGGACCGTTCCCGTAATTTGATCCGTGGACTGGGCTTTTTCAAATCTGTAGAGATTACAGAAAAGCCTGGCTCCAAACCGGACCGCGCCATTGTCGAGGTTACGGTGGAAGAACAGCCAACGGGCGAGCTTTCCTTTGGTCTTGGGTTCTCGTCGGTAAATTCCTTTTTGGTGGATATATCAGTTACCCAGCGGAACTTCCGCGGTCGCGGCCAGTTCTTGCGCTTTGCGGTTTCGGCCAGCGCGCGCCAACAGCAGATCGACATGCGCTTTACCGAGCCCAGATTTCTGGGGCGTAATCTGTCAGCTGGCATTGAAGCCTTTAACATTAAATCAGATTTTATCCGCGAAGCGGGCTTTCGCACCAATTCGCTGGGCGGCAGCCTGCGCATAGGGTTTCCTACTACGGCTAATTCGCGGCTGTTTTTACGATATACCGCCAGAAGTGATAAAATTACGGCGCCGGAAATTGCCGCACGCGATGTGTTTGGTAACCCACAATTTGATGCCAATGGCAATTTGATCACAACCTGTACGGCATCCTTGCAGATCTGTTCGCAATTGGGACGCCGTTTAACGTCTCTGGTTGGCTATTCACTGATCTGGGATAAACGCAATGATCCGATCTCGCCAACACGTGGTTTCAATGTGTCGTTTGATCAGGAATTCGCCGGGGTTGGCGGGGATGTGCGCTATGTGCGTTCGACATTGTCGGGTGATGCATATCGCGGCATCATCAAAAACTTTATCTTCAGCGCCCATATCAATGCCGGTTATATTACCGGATGGGGTGGCAAGGATTTGCGCATTAATGACCGTTTTTTCAAAGGCGGCCTATCTTTCCGCGGATTTGATATTGCCGGCATCGGCCCTCGCATTGTCGAGGTCGTAGATGATGGTAATGGCGGCACCAAAGATTTGGCGCGTCAGGCGTTGGGCGGTAAGGCGTTTGCCATTGGTGCTCTCGAGCTGACCATCCCTACCGGATTGCCCGAGCAATACGGGGTTAAAGGGGCGCTCTTTACCGAATGGGGGACGCTAGGATTGCTAGACTCGATTGATAAGGTCGTGTCGGATCCAACGCGCTTTGCGGTGCGGGACAATCTTGCAATTCGCGGCTCTGCTGGCGTTTCCGTTTTCTGGGATTCTCCGTTCGGACCCGTTCGTTTTGACTTCTCTCGGATTATCAAGAGCCAAGTCTATGACGATGTAACTAAATTCAGATTCAGTCAGGTAACAAGGTTTTGATCATGAAAACTCTAATCACAAGCATTTCACTTGCCTTGCTAGGCGCATTCTCAACAATGCCAGCACAGGCACAAAAGGCAGAAGCCGGCACCAAGGTGGCGGTTATCAGCCAAGAACTTTCTTTGGCTAAATCCAAGGTCGGCATTTATATTGCTGACCAGCTTATGGCGCTGGATAAAACCATTGATACCGAATTCGAAAGCGAGCTGGCACCATTGCGTACACAGGCTCAACAGCTCAACACCGAGATCAAAGCGCTTTCGCCGGAAACACTGAGAACCCGGACGGATCTGCAACGCCGCGGTCAGGAAATTCGCCAAAAGCTGGCTGAACTTGGCAATTGGAAGCAACGCCAAATGGCGGCAACCCGCGAGCAGGCGCTGGCCCCAGCCTATAAAGCCTATGAAAAGGCGGTGAACGATGTCATCAAGGAAAAAAATATTCAGATTTTACTCCCCGGTGAAGCAACGCTCTATCGCACGGCGGCGGTGGATATTACCGAAGCAGTTGTCGAAAAAATTGATGCGGTTATGACCACAACACCGGTTAACCGGGTTCGGGTGCCACGCAAACCAACACAACAGGAACTGCAACAGGCACAGGCTCGGGGCAGATAAAACAGTATTAAGGGGCGCCGCTGCGTGAGTGATAAACGCTTTTATGAAATGCAAGCGCCTCTAACTGTACGCGCAGCCGCCTTGGTGGCCGGTGCAACGCTGGTGCATGGGGATGATGCCCATATGCTTTGTGATGTGGCGGCTCTTGAAACAGCTGGTGCAGACGAAGTTACCTTTGTTCGCAGTGCCCAGCATTTAAAAGGCCTGCGTACACTGTCTGCCGGTTTATGCCTTTGTACAGAGGATGTTATAGACCCCCTGATTGCCCTGGGGGTGCGAGCGGTGGCGGTATGCCCACGTCCGGACGAGGCCTTTAACCGGCTGGCATCGCACTTGGTTCTGCCCAAACGGGCATTTTTTACCAAAGTTGCCATTTCTCCTCATGCCCATGTGGGGCAAAACGTACAGATCGGGCTTGGGGCTTGTATAGGCCCCCATGCGCAAATCGGTGATGGCACGATCATCGGACCTTCTGCCATCATCGGGCCGGGCTGTGTGCTTGGGAAAAACTGTATCATTGGCGCGAATGCGCTAATCGGGTTCACCAGAATGGGCGATCGGGTGGATATTCGCCCCGGGGCGGTTCTGGGTGAGGCAGGCCTGGGGGTGTTTGCCAGTGAAGACGGGATTGTTGCCAGCGCGCATTTTGGCTCTGTTTGCCTTGGGGATGAGGTGCGTATTGGGGCTAATTCTACGGTGGATCGCGCCGTATTTGGTAAAACCCAAATTGGGGCTCGCTCAAAACTCGATAATCTTGTGCAGATTTCCCATAATGTTCAGATCGGCGAAGACTGTGTTCTTGC
>WFTT01000142.1 GCA_015485335.1 Robiginitomaculum sp. | reverse complement strand
GTCGCAACGGGGGTGGGGGCGTGCCTTCAAAGATGGCTTCCAGCCGTTCGCGTTTGCGCCCGTGACCGGGTTTCTTGGTGACCGCAAATCCAGCGCCTTGCAAACCCCGGCGAACCGCCCCGGCGACGCTGAACGTCGCGGCGCGGGTACCGGGCCTGCTCAGCCGGGCCAGATGGGAAAACACTTCTTCCGACCACATGGCGGCATTGCGCGAGGGGGCAAAGCCATCCAGAAACCAGCTATCTGCTGGCATTTCCATTTGCGGCAGGGCCTCGCCCACATCCATAAAGTAAAGGGTCAGGGTTAGGCCATCTTCGTCAAAGAAAAGGCGGTGGACCCCCTTTATGGTGTCGGGCCATGCCTGACGCAGTTTTCTGGCCAGTGCCTGCAGGGGGGCAAAGGCCCCATGGGCGCGGCCCAGATCATCGGCGTTAAAGGGCGCCCCTTCGATGGATATAAAATGCAGGCGCGCGCCATCGGGGCGGGTTTTTCGCCATAAATCCCAGGTTTGCAAAAAATTCAGGCCCGTACCAAAACCCAGCTCGGCAATGGTAAAATTCGCTTTGTCCTGCCAGGCGCCGGGCAAATGACAGCCCTTTAGAAACACCGTACAGGTCTCGGCCAGACCATCTTGATCCGAAAAATAACCATCCGCATGATCAAGGTTATGTGGCACGCCGTCTTTGGACCAGTCAAGACGAGGGGTAGGCAGACCTAGGAAAAGATCAGACATGGATCACCGGCAAATAACAAAAGCCGCCCCCCATGGAGCGGCTTTTGATAAAGGTCAAGTCGGCAAATGGTTCTGTGTTTAGGCCGCCTCGATATTCTCCAGCGCGTCTTCAAGTTCATTAAAGCTGGGCTGAGAGGGACTGGGGACCACACCGCGGCCAATCTCGATGGATATCTGGGCTGCATTGCCGTGCAGGTGTGCTACCAAAACGGCCTGAATAATTTTGTAAAAGGCGGCCTCTTCATCAACAATCTGTTGCAGGCGCGAAGCCAGCGGTCCCACAATACCATAGGCCAGAAAAATCCCCAGAAACGTACCCACCAAAGCGGCCCCGATCGAGCGGCCCAGATATTCCGGCGGTTCGGTAATGGCGCCCATGGTTTTCACAATCCCCAGCACCGCGGCAACAATGCCCAGCGCCGGCAGGCCGTCGGCCATGGTTTGCAGGGCATGGGCCGGGGCCCCGGCCTCGTGATGGTGCTTTTCCAGTTGCGCTTCCATATTGTCTTCCACCTGGTGTGGATCTTCCAGATTCATGGTCATCATGCGCAAGGTGTCGCAGATAAAATCGGTGGCAAAATGATCTTTGAGGATTTTGGGATATTGCGTAAAAATTGAACTTTCACCTGAATTCTCGATATGCGTTTCCAGCGCGATCACCCCTTTGGTCTTCATGGTTTTGGTCAGGGTGAACAGCAAGGCCAAAAGATCGGCATAATCTTTCTTTTTCCATTTGGGACCGGCCAGGGTTTTACCCAGACCTTTGAGCACATCCATCAGGATTTTCCCTGAATTACCCATCATCATGGCCCCAACGGCACCACCCATGATCATCATCAATTCAAAGGGGGCTGCATGAAGAATGGGTGCCAAATCCCCTTCTTCGAGGACGTAACCGCCAAAAATCATCACAAAGATGACTATAACACCTATAATCTGAAGCATGGTTTTACCCGCCTGTTCACCATTTCTGCCCAATTGGGCCGTTTTCCGGTTGTCCCGAATTGAGACCATTATGACGTGGAATGCTTAATGCACTGTTGCCATTTAAGTTAGTTTTTGCGTTTCATTGCGGGACGCGCGGTCCGGTGGTAAAAGAAACGCTGGGCCATAAAGTATAAAAGCGAGGGACGGCGCAGGCTTTTAGCGTTAGGGACCAGGAGTTGTGTATGTATAAATTAATGGTGGCAGGGTTGTTGGCGGCATCGGTTTTGCCCGCCCAGGCACAAACGGCATCCGATTGTGTGGCGCCGACCAAGCCGGAACTGCCCGTAAACGGGGCCATCCTTAGCGCCCAGGAGCTGGATGCGGCCGCTGATAAGGTAACGCTTTATTCCAAGGCATCCAGAACCTATCAGGTCTGCCTGGACGAGGTGATCACCAAGCCGGAAAAGCATTCCAGAGAGGAATGGCGCGCGGCGCTCAAGGCCTATAATGCTACGGCCCCCAGCGTGGAAGAGGTTTGGGACACCTATCAGAAACTTTCTGAAGACTGGGTGGCAGCACACCATGCCGCCAAGGCCAAAACACGCCAATAACGCCGGACCGGCACCTCAAACAGTTAGCCTAATATGGGGATGAATGTCATGAAAATGTATAAAATCGCTTTTGCCAGCATCACATTGGCTGCCTTGGCTATGCCGGGCGTGGCCGAATCCGTAAAAGATGGATATCGGCCACAAAATGCCGCCCAGCGTAACTATAAGGCCTGCAAGGTCGAGGCGATTACACAGGGCTTGCAAACCGTGGTGCCGTTTTGCGGCGCCTTGCCGGAACGACCAAAATTTCCCTCTTATGACGAGGCCTGGAACCGGACCTCGAAAGAAGAGCTGGACGTCTATGCGCAAAAACTGGCCCGTTTTGAAAGCGATGTTGCCCGTTATCAAACCTGTATCACCAACCGGGTGATGGCTGATGGCTCTCTGCCAACCATAACACTGGATTATGCGGCCTGTGCTGATCAGGGGGCGGTTGAGCAATTGGCACAGTCCACCGAGGAATGGGGCATGTCCTGCATGGCCTATAATGACAGCCAGACCAATGGGAAAACCTATCCCAAGTCCTGTTTCCCAACGCAATGAAGCTTTGACAAGTCCTGGCGGCGCTGCCATCTGGTAAACATTGTTTACCTTGTGATGTGAGCTTGGCCCGTTGTGAACCATCCCGATCGTCGCCGCGCCTTCCGATTGCTGTTTGCGGCCCTCTTTGTCATGGGGGCCAGCAATTCCATGCTGTTTGTGATTCTGCCCATGGTGACGCGAGCCATGGGCACGGGCGAGATCTATGTGGGCCTGATTTTTGCCGGATCATCCCTTTTTTACATGGGGTTCAGCCCGTTTTGGGGTAATTTGAGCGACAGCAAAGGCCGCCGTCCGATCTTGCTGGTTGGCCTGGCGGGCAACACCCTGTCATTGACCGCCATTGCATTGGTGGCGGGCTCGGCATTGTCTGGCGCGCTGGCGCCCATGGTGGCCATGGCTCTGTTTGCGTTTTCACGTATGCTCTATGGCTCTATCGGCTCGGCCATTCAGCCTGCTTCGCAGGCCTATATTGCGGATCGAACCGGGACACACGAACGCACGCGTCTGATGTCGGCACTGACGGCCGGATCGGGGCTGGGTACTGCTTTTGGGCCGCCTTTGGCGGCCTGGGCCGGGGGCCTGATCAGTGTGGAAGGATTTGTGCTGGCGCTGGCCGGGGTGTCTTTTGCGGTATTTATCATGATCGCACTGGCGCTGCCGGAACACCGCGCCCCCACCCCCAGAAAGCCTGGATCACAGCATTTATGGCGTCTGGCGCGAGACCACCGGTTATGGCCGTATCTGATTGTCGGGGTGGCCGGCTGGACGGCGCAAGGGGTGTTTTTGCAGACTCTGTTGTTTTACCTGTTGGACAAGGCCCATCTGGCCATTGAACAGGCGGCCCTGGTATCAGGCAGCATATTGGCCGGGGGGGCCTTTTTGGTGTTTGGCGCGCAATTCATCCTTATTCCCATGCTGCGTCTGCCGCCTCGGATTTTGATGATTGTTGGCATGATCCTGACCGGGATCGGGGCATTGACCATGATGCTGGGGGCTGAGGTGTGGAGCATTGGCTTTGCTTTTTTGCTGACCTCCATGGGCACCGGGTTATCAAGGCCGGGTGTAGTCAGTGGGGCCTCTCTTAGCGTGGACCCCGTGGAACAGGGCGGCGCGGCGGGCCTGGCCACGGCCACGGCCGGCGCCGGGTTCTTTCTGGCACCGTTTATCGGTCTTGCGCTTTATCAGTTTGTGCGCCCCGAAGCCGCCTATGGGGCGGTGGCCACGCTGGTCTTATTGACCGCCGTCTTGGCCATCACCAACCGGCGTATCCGTCTGGTTGGCTAGTTTTTTCTGTATCGCCTCAAAAACCGTGCGATCCAGATAGCCATCGGGCACCAGGCCATTGGCCGCCTGAAAGGCGCGCAAGGCCCGCCGCGTATTGGGGCCGGCAATGCCGTCCGGTTTTCCGGCGCCGTACCCGGCTTTGCCCAGGGCACTTTGCAGGGACTTGATCTGGCTGCGTGACAGGGGAGGGGCGGTTTCCGGCCAGGAGGCCCGCACCGCAATCCGGCCGGCCAGCACTTCGGATAACAGCCCGACCCCCAGGGCATAGGCGGTTGAATTATTGTATTTTTTGAACACAGAGAAGTTTTTGGAAACGAGAAAGGCCGGGCCTTTATATCCGGCGGGCAAGATCAGCCAGGCCGGACGCCCCTGTTCTTTCATGGACCAGATCGCATGATCGGCGCGTACGGCGCTGCGCACACTCCACGAGCCAATGCTCAGCACCGTGTCTTCGGCCAGGGCATAGGGAAAATCCGCCGGCAGTTCGACTTCTACCCCCCAGGGTTCATCGGCGCGCCAGCCATGGCGGCTGAGATAATTGGCGGTCGAGGCCAGTGCATCGGCGCTGGAGGACCAGATATCCTTGTGACCATCATGGTTCCAGTCCACTGCATAGGCCAGATAAGAGGAGGGCAAAAACTGGGTTTGTCCCATGGCCCCGGCCCAGGCCCCTTTCATTTCATCCCGGGTGGCATGGCCATTGGTCAGGATTTGTAAAACCGCAAACAGTTCGCCTTCTGCCCATTTCTGGCGCCGCCCGTCATGGGCCAGTGTGGCCAGCGAACGGATCACATCAAAATTTCCCTGAATACGACCATAGGCGCTTTCCAGCCCCCAAACCGCGGCCAACACTTCGGGCGGTATATGATAAAAGGCCGAGATTTTCTCAAACACATCCGCATTGTCGGCCAGCATTTTGCGCCCCTGCGCAATGCGCCTTTCGGACAAAACGCCTTTCAGATAATTGGCAATGGTGCGAGTAAATTCGGGCTGGGTGCCATCGCGTTTCAATACTTCGGGGTCCGGGGTAAGGTCGGCAAAGGTGCGCCTGACCAGCTCGGCATCAAAGCCCTTACCCACGGCCCGTTCCATAAAGTCGGTGCGCCAGTCTTCAAAGCTTTGATCATTGGCCCGCGCCGGGGTGCCAAACACAAAAAGCCCGATCAAAACAAACAGCAAAATCCTCATGGCCGCATTCCATTGCCAATGGCACTATGGGGGGTGTTGTCGGCTATTTCCAAAATCATTTTGCGCAATACCGCCTTTTTAAAATCATCAAAGTCCCGGGCCGGGATGACAAAGGCCCCGGGGCCAGCAATCACCTGATTACGATAGTAATTATCAATTTTTACTTTAACCCGCGGCCGCCATGGATCTTGCTGGTCTGATATTATCGGCAAGCCGTTAATAACAATATCGCGGCCCGCCGCCCGTTGGCGCGCCGTTTCCAGATTGGCACCCTGATTTTGCGGCCCGTCCCCCGAAATATCGATCACCCGGCGAAGGCCGTTGGCATGATTAACATCAAACAGGACCATCGCCCGTTCCACCATACTGCCAATGGCGGTATAATGGCCCTGTACAAAGGGGGCGTCATGCACCTGTTTGGCAAAGGCATCGGCGTCGGCTTTGCTGGCAATAATGGTCCAGGGAGCCACGGTGCGTTGCATGGCGCTGTCGGCCCATTCTACATAAATCACCGCAATGCGCCCATGGGGGCCGGAACGGATGGCGTCTACCACTTCTTTGCTCTGCAAGGCAGCCACATAGCCATCGCGCTGTTTGCGGGCCTCATCCTCATCTACGGAATAGGAAATATCCACCGCCAGCACCAATTCCAGATCCACGGCCATGTTTTTGGCCAAGGCAGGCGAGCAAAGGCCATACAGGCATAAGGAAAGGGCAAGCAAATAAAAGCGTTTCATGGGCCGAACATGCCGGTGTTTTTCATGCAAATCAATTTACAGATTGTTTGGTTGACACCGGCGATCCTTGCCCATAAATTCCGCGCCTTGATGAAACCCGCCCATTTTGGCGCGGGGTTTTTTTACGAAATATGGTCCGATGAAAGTCAGAAGCTCACTTAAATCTTTGAAAAACCGCCACCGCGATTGCAAAGTTGTGCGCCGCAAGGGCCGGGTCTATGTCATTAACAAGACCGACCCGCGTTTCAAAGCCCGCCAAGGCTAAGCATTTTTCTAAATGAATCTGAGATCTTGCGTGTGATCCCACACGTAAGCAAGTGTGCGCGCATCAAGGCGCGCTACTCTTCACGTCCGTATTTATAACTTTTCATTTTTTCCATTACCCGCTCAATTTCCGCATCGGATAAAACCTCTGGCGTGCCGATTTGCAGGGCACCCCAATATTGCCGGGCCAGGGTTTCCACCTCGGTGGCCAGCCACAGGGCTTTATCCAGCGATATGCCACAGGCAATCATGCCATGCTGGGTCATCAGACAGGCAAAGCGATCTTTCAGGGCTTCCAGCACATAGTTGCTCAATTCCTGTGTGCCAAAGGTGGCATAGGGGCAACAACGAATGGTATTGCCGCCTGCCACGGCGACCATGTAATGCACGGCGGGGATGGGTTTGCCCAACAGTGCCAATGTAGTGCAATGGGTGGCGTGGGTGTGCACCACGGCATTGATGTCCGGCCGCGTGCTCAAAATATCGCGGTGAAAGCGCCATTCGCTGGAGGGATTGTGCGGCCCCAGGGCGCGGCCATCCATATCCATAAACATAATGTCATCCGGGCGCATATGATCATAGGGCATGGACGAGGGAGTGATTAAAAACCCGTCCTCAAAGCGCACGCTGACATTGCCCGATGTGCCTTGGTTCAGCCCGGAGGCATTCATGGAAAGGCAGGTATCGATCACCTGTTGTCGCAATATTTGTTCACTCATCTCATTCACCAGTTTGGGCCGCTCAGCATGCCGCCATCTACAATCAGGTTTTCCCCGCTGACCCAGCTCGCCATGGGCGAGCAAAGATACAGCACCGCATTGGCCACATCTGCCGGTGCGCCCAGACGGCCAAGCGGGGCGGATGCTTTCCAGCGCGCCACGCCGTCTGGCCAGTCTTTATCCAGGCCGGGGCGGTTGATCAGACCCGGCGATACCGCATTTACGCGAATATTATGGGGGCCATATTCCAGCGCCGCGGCGCAGGTAAAATGAATGAGCGCCGCCTTGGCGCTGGCATAATGGGCATGGCCTGCCGCCGCGGCTAATCCCTCAATTGAGGCAATGTTGACCACCGCGCCGGGTTTGCCGTCCTTGATCAGTGCTCCGCATACTGCGCTGCTTAGTGCAAAGGCGCTGTGCAGCGTGGCGTCAAACATGGCGCGCCAGTCTGCTTCAGTCATATCGCTTAAGTCCACCACATCCTGCCGGGCCGCATTATTGACCAGAATATCCGGGGCAAAACCTTCTTTTTGCGCCTGATTGACCAGATCCTGTGCGGCTTCGGGCTCGGCAAGGTCGGCCATCAGGACCAGCGCTTGCCCGCCATTTTGACGGATGTCATCGGCCAGCGCCTCGGCGGCATCGCGGTTTTTATGGCCATGCAAAACCAGTTTCGCCCCGGCACCGGCCAGAGTGCGGCTGATCTGTTGGCCAATATGGCCGCTGGCTCCGCTGATCAGGGCAGTTTGCCCGTGCAAGTTTAATAATGTGACGGCATTGGTCTTCATACGTGCAAATCTGGACCCTTGTGTTTGACGGGATCGGGCAAAACCCGATATGGCTTTGTTCATGAACAAACCTGCACCCTTTCACACAAACGGACAAGAGTTTTGGACCGATGAGCGTTGTTTCATCACCGAACTTGTCAATCACGAGGCCTGCCCGGAGGTCTCTTTGGCGCTGGGCCGGGTCGAGGCGGGGGTAACCACGCAATTACACGCACTGGGGGTCGAGGAAATTTACACCGTCAAGGATGGTACGGGCCTGTTGGAGGTGGATGGCGAGACGGCAAGTCTTGGGGCGGGCGACAGCATACGCATTGCCGCCGGGCAGGCCCAGCGCATCACCAATACCGGCACGTGTGATCTGGTCTTTTACCTGACTTGCCGCCCGCGCTTTACCCCCCAAACCTATAAAAACCTGGAAGAAGAGACATGAAAGTCAACGGCAAACCCATGCGCACCATCTGGTTGAATGATGATGGCTGGTCGGTAGAAATTATCGATCAGACGATATTCCCGTTTTGCTTTGAAACGGTGACCTTGCGCACCGTGCCCGATTGCGCCCGCGCCATTACCGATATGCTGGTGCGCGGCGCGCCCCTGATCGGGGCCACGGCGGCCTATGGCATGGCGCTGGCCATGCGCGCCGATGCCTCCGATGCCGGATTAGATCAGGCCTATGACGTGCTGCACGCCACCCGACCCACCGCGATCAATCTGAAATGGGCGCTGGACCAGATGCGCGCGGTTCTGTCTCCATTGCCCCAAAGTGAACGCATGGCCGCGGCTTATGCCGAGGCGGCACGCCTTTGCGATGAAGATGTGGCGGTCAACAGCGCCCTTGGCGACCATGGTCTGGAACTGATCAAGGCCATTGCCAAAACCAAGGCGGATGGCGAACCGGTTAATATTCTTACCCATTGTAATGCCGGCTGGCTGGCCACGGTAGACTGGGGCACCGCCACCGCGCCGATTTACAAGGCCCATGATCTGGGTTTGAACGTTCATGTCTGGGTGGATGAAACCCGCCCTCGTAATCAGGGCGATGCCCTGACCGCGTGGGAGTTGAACCAGCACGGCGTGCCTCATCATGTGATTGTTGATAATGCCGGCGGGCATTTGATGCAGCACGGCAAGGTGGATCTGGTCATTGTGGGCACCGACCGTACCTGCGCCAATGGGGATGTGTGCAATAAGATCGGCACCTATTTAAAGGCGCTGGCCGCCCACGATAATAACGTGCCATTTTATGTAACCCTGCCCTCCTCCACCATTGATTTTACGCTGACCGACGGCTTTCAAATCCCCATTGAAGAACGCGATGGGGCCGAGGTTTCGCACGTTTTGGGACGGGCCGATGATGGATCCGTGCATAAAGTACAGCTGACCCCCGATGGCTCGCCTTTGGCCAATCCGGCCTTTGATGTGACCCCGGCGCGCCTGGTAACGGGCCTGATCACCGAACGAGGTATTGTGGCCCCCAATACGGCGGCGCTGGCTGCGCTTTTCCCTGACCGTGCTGGTCAAAAGGCATAAGGCACTTTAAAATAGCCTTATGACCCGTTGGCTTATCCTTGTTTTTACGCTGTTTCTCAGCGCACCTGCCCTGGCACAGGGCAATGTCACGTCCTCTCTGGACGATCTCTTGTCGCGCCTGACGCAATCCCCCAATGAGAGCGAGGCCGAACAGATTACCGAAGAGATTTGGGCACTTTTTTTCGATAGCGGCAGTCCCACCGTGGATTTATTGCTGCAACGGGGCATTACCGCCCAAAAGGTTGGCAAGCTGGATCTGGCCAGTGATTTTTTTGGGGATGTGATCGAGTTCGCCCCCGATTTTGCCGAAGGGTATAACCGCCGTGCCGGGCTGGAATATAAACGTGGGCAGTTCAGCGAGGCATTGGAAGACCTGAACAAGGCGCTGGAATTACAGCCGCGCCATTTTGGGGCGCTGACCGGCCTGGGTATGGTGCTGGAGCGCTTGGGAGCCACGGCGGCGGCCTATCAAGCCTACAGCGATGCCTTGGCCATCAACCCGTTTGAAAAAACTGCCAAAGCCGGTGCCGAGCGCCTGGCCGCAGCAGTCAAGGGGCGCTCTCTATAGGGGCCTAGCCCAG
The DNA here is from genome assembly GCA_015485335.1 of Robiginitomaculum sp. Lineage (GTDB taxonomy): Bacteria > Pseudomonadota > Alphaproteobacteria > Caulobacterales > Maricaulaceae > Robiginitomaculum_B. Next base: position 21,534 of record WFTT01000142.1, on the reverse strand, counting down.
ATGCGCCCGCAGATTACTGACATTATAGCCCGCCTTGGCGGCGGCCTCGATAATCTCGTCGGCGGGCATTTTACCGGCTTGGGACAGTGCCCAGAGAATGCTGGACCGGGTTCCGGTATTACAAAAGGCTAGCACTGGCCCCGTGGCGGCCTCCTGGGCGGCGATCATCTGGCCCACCTGTTCGGGGGCAAGGCCGCGTAAATTCACCGGAATATGGGTATAACTCAGGCCGTGGGCCTTGGCCTCGGCCTCAATATCGGCGCTTTTTGGTTGGCCCCATCCCTCGCCATCGGGGCGATTATTGATAATGGCGGTATAGCCCTGGGCGGCGGCGGCGGCGACATCGGCGGGGCGGATTTGTGGTGAGACGGCAAAGTGCGCACTCAAGGGGCGAATTTTCATTCCCATAATGGTTTTTCCGTTAAATCGTGTTCAGGGGCAGTTTCAGATAAGATCGCCCATTGTCTTCGGGTTCGGGCAAGGCCCCGGCGCGTATATTAATCTGGATCGAGGGCAGGATCAGACGTGGCACACACAGGGTTTTGTCCTTGGCGGTGCGCATGGCAACAAATTCGTCCTCTGTGATGCCATCATGGATATGCACATTTTTCTTTCTTTGTTCGGCGACACTGGTCACCCAGGCAAATTCATCGCGCCCGGGGGCTTTGTAATCATGGCACATATACAGTGTGGTATCTTCGGGCAGCGCTAGGATGCGCTTGATCGAATGATACAGGGTTTTGGCATCACCGCCCGGAAAATCTGCCCGTGCGGTGCCAAAATCTGGCATGAAAAGTGTATCGCCGACAAAGGCATTTTTGCCCACCACATAGGTCACACAGCCCGGCGTATGTCCGGGGGTGGCCATGACGCGGATCTGTAAATCGCCAAGGGTTATGGTTTCACCATCTTCAAACAAATGATCAAACTGGGTGCCATCACAGGCAAAACCATCGCCCAGATTGAAAATCCCGGCAAAGACCTGTTGCACCTGGGTAATGGCACCACCAATGCAAACCTTGGCCCCCAGTTTTTCCTTCAGATACTGGGCGGCACTGAGATGGTCCGCATGGGCGTGGGTTTCCAGTATCCAGTCAACGGTGAGATCATGATGTTGGATATGGTCCAGAATTTTATCGGCGCTTTTGGTGCTGGTACGGCCAGAGGCGGGATCAAAATCCAGAACCGAATCTAAAATGGCCGCGGCCTTGCTGGCCGGATCGCTGATGAGATAGCTGATGGTAAAGGTGTTTTCATCAAAAAACGCAGTTATCTGTGGCTTTACACCCATGGAAACCTCATAATCTTCTTCGACTTTTAACCTTGGCACGGTAAAACACCGTGGATGAACTTGCAATTATATATGAGTAAACGCTAATATGGCCAGCATGGCACTGGAAGAAATGGAAAACAATGTTGGCAGGGCTTCGGCACTGCTGCAAGCGATGAGTAACCCCAAACGGTTGCTGGTTCTATGCCTGTTGGCAGAGGGCGAGCGCTCTGTGGGCGCGCTGGCCGAGCGTGTCGGCCTTAGCCAGTCGGCCTTGTCGCAACATTTGGCCCGGCTTCGTGAAGATGGGTTTGTCACCACGCGGCGCGAGGCACAGACGGTGTATTACGGGGTTGAGGGTGGCGAGGTCATCACTGTGCTGGAGGCCCTGCACGGCCTTTATTGCTCAACCAGCTAGTTTCAAAATCACATTTTTGCGGCCTTGCCTGCTATCGCAATAGCCGGCTTGTTTTGCCATGGCGATACAATCCACCGCCCAATCCTCATTGCGTTCGATAATCATCAGCCTGGGCAGACGTTCCGGCGGGCAGGTCTTGAAAAAGGCTGGCAAAACCTGATCTTCGGCCCCTTCAATATCAATTTTGATGGCATCGGCGCGCGTAATGGCGTGTTTGTCCATTAAGGCCAGCAAGGCCATGGTGGGTACGGTAATGGTTTCATCGCCGCTGCGATTACCGCGCGGGGTAAAGCCGCTGGCACCGCGATTTTTATGAATAATGGTCAATACCGCTTCGCCGGGGCCAGCGGCAAGGGCGGTATTTTCGTGTATGATGTTGGTAAATCCACCCGCCTTGGCATTAAAGCGCAAACGGCGGGCCATTTCGTCCTGGGGTTCCACGGCAATGATTTTGGCGGATTTTCCGGCATTTTGGGCCACAAACAGCGAATAAAACCCTGCATTGGCACCAATATCGATAAAAACAAAGTCCTTATGCATGATCGCCAACAAGGCGGCGCGCTCTTCGGGGTCAAAAAACTGTGGCATGAAGGCGACACGCTTTTCCGTCAGATTGTCATAGGGGTGAAAGCGCACAGGCGCGCCAAACACCTTTAAATCCAGCGGACGACGCCCCGTCAGCAAGACCAGTTTTCTGAAAAACCCGGCCATCAGGCGCCCCACGCTGTTGGTCGGCATGGCGCGCGCCAGCGAAATCATACCGGCGTTTAGGCCATCTGGGGCATAGGTGCCCCAGGGCGGTTCAGGGGAGGGTGGACTCATCATTCAAGTATCCACGCTTATCAAAGACAAGGCCATAGGTTTTGTGAAAAGAGGTGGCCGTCAATACGGTGCCGGGCGGTCCATCCTCTTTTATCTGGCCCTTGTCCAGAAATACCAGCCGGTCACCATAGCGTGCCGCCAGGGGCAAATCATGAAGGGCGCAGATTACGCAAACGCCTGCCTTGGCACGGCTTTGCAATATGCCCATAATGCGGTGCTGTTGCGCCGGGTCCAGCGCATTGGTGGGTTCATCCACCAGCAATATGGGGGTTTGGGCCGCCAATGCCCGGGCCAGTAAAACCCGGCTGCGCTCGCCCCCCGAAAGCGTGGTGATGGGGCGCGCCGCAAAGCCTTCGATGGCGCAGGCGCGCATGGCATCCATAACGGCCATTTCATCTTCTTGCCGTGTCGTGGTGCTGGCAAAGCGGCCCAGCCGTACCAGATCGTGGACGCGCATGGCCCAATGCACCGGCCCGTTTTGCGGTAAATAGGCAATCTGTTGCGCCCGCTGGCGCAGGCTAAGGGCGCTTAAATCCTTATTGCCAAGGGTAAGCGTGCCGGCCTCGGGGACGATCAGGCCCATCATGGTTTTCAGCAAAGTGGTTTTGCCGGCCCCATTGGGGCCGATCAGGCCAGTTAACCCCGGCCCGAAATCTAAACTGATATTATCAAGGACACGCTTGTGGTCCGGACCGCCGGATATCGCTTTCAGGCTGAGCATACTCATGGAAAGGCTCGCCGGTTTTTGATCACCAGATACAGAAAAAACGGCGCGCCCAACAAGGCCGTGGTCACCCCCAAATACAGCGGCGTGCCGGGCCCGCTAAGTGTCCGGGCCAATATGTCTGCGGCCAGCAATAATATGCCGCCGATCAATGCCGATGGCAGGATCAACGCCCCCGGCCGCGCCCCAAAAAACGGGCGCACCAGATGCGGTGCCACCAGACCAATAAAGCCAATGGCCCCGGCTACCGCCACTCCGGCCCCAACGCAAAGCAAGGTGCCAAATACCACCAATTGCCCGGTCCGGTGCAGCGAAACCCCCATGCTGTGCGCCGCCTCTTCGCCAAGGCCAAGGGCGTTCAATGCTGGCGCGCTGAGCATCAGAACGGCAATACCGCCAAGGATTAACGGCGCAGCAAAGGCCAGCTCAGCAAAACTGCGATCGGCCACCGAGCCCATCAGCCAATAGGCAATTTCTGACAAGGCCCAGGGGTTGGGTGATAAATTCATCAACAATGCGGTTAGCGCCACCGATAGGGAAGACAGCGCCACCCCGCCAAGAATCACGCTGGTGATCGAGGCGCGCCCCCGCGCCAATACCATCAACACGGCGGCGGCCAGCCCTGCCCCGGCCATGGCTGCGCCGGGCAATACCCAGATCGAAATGGCAGTCAGGCCAAAATAAAGCGCTATCACCGCCCCCAGACCGGCGCTGGCCGAAATGCCAACAATGCCGGGATCGGCCAATGGATTGCGCAAATATCCCTGCAAGGCGGCCCCCGATGCCCCTAAACCCGCGCCAACCATAATGGCCAGCAAAGTGCGCGGCAGGCGGATTTGCCACACAATCAGACGCCGGGCCGGATCACCGTGCTGAAAAAGGGCATCCAGCAATTGCGCCGGCCCAAGGGGATAGTCTCCCAGCATCAAAGAGATCAGGATCAGGAGGATCAGACCCACGCCGGCGATGATAAAAAACCGGCTCATGAGGCCGTTTCCGACAGGTCCAGCGCATCCATGGCCTGGGCAATCTCTTCGGCGGCCTTGATCAGGCGCGGCCCGGCACAGATCCAGTTTTTGGCGGCAATGCGCTCGGTGGGGGTGTTTTGCATAACCCGGCGCATCAGGGGGTGGCGACTGCGCAAATTGGCTATGCTGGGATAGGCCTCATTAAAAAAACTGGTGATGATCAGGTCTGGCGGGTTCAGGGTCAGTTTTTCCAGCGGCACCCGGCCCCAACCCTTTATGCCCAATGTTGCCCCATGATTAATGCCCCCGGCGGCGCGTATGGCCGCATCGACAAACACACCCGCGCCAGCGCTATTGCCACTGGGGGTAAGGTATAAAATCCGCACCGTGTGTTTGGGCGCGCGGGTCTTCAGGGCGGCAAGGCGGGCCTTGATGGCCTTGATTTTGGTCTCGGCGGTTTGGGTTTGGCCACTAATGTCACCCAGGGCGCGCAGATTATCAAAAACGCCCTCAAAGCTCTCGGTCCAATTCAGGGAAAGTACTTTTGTACCGCCCTTTTGCACCGCTTTGGTAGCACGCAGAGGATCACCCGGCCCCAAAACCACCAAATCCGCGTGCAGGCGGGCCAGCCGTTCGGCGCTGGCCATGCCTTTGTTTTTGTGTCGTAAAAATGCGGGCGCCGCAGAGAGTTTTGTATCGGCCTGCCAGGACAAGGCGGTGATGTGTTTTGGGGGTACCAGCGCCAGCACATACCCATCCCCGCACAGGCTGGTGGAAACCACATGTTTGGGGGCCGCCTTTACGGGTGCGGCAAAACCCGCCCCCGTAAAAACCAGCAGACCAGTCAGGACTGAAACGAGCTTAAAACTGTGCGCGGATGCCGCCATAAACGCCCCTTTTTTGTCCGGCAAAGCCAAACACATCGCTGTATTTTTCATTCAGCAGATTATCGCCGCGTACATAAAACTGTATCCGCTCGCCCAGATCATAACTGATGGTCCCGTGGACCAGGGTATAGGCCTTCAGGGTCACCGTGGAAAAGGTGCCAAAATCGGTATCGGTCATGGCGCCATTATGGTCGGCCCCCAAAGAAATGCCGATGGGCTGGCCTGACGGTTGCCAGTGAAAGGCGGCAGAAGCCAGAAATTTGGGGCGGCGGATTTCGCGCACCGTATTTTGTGTGGTGCGTTGAAACGTGGCCGATCCGCTCAGGCGCAGGGCATCATTTACCGGCCAATTGCCTTCGATTTCAATGCCCTTGCGGTGGCTGGTACCGGTGCGGTTACGGGCGGTGGCCGGAAAGGTACCAAAATCGGTAAAAATTTCATTTTTCAGGCGCGAGGTATAACCGCTGATCGACAGTTTGGCCGGGCCGATCTGTTGATCCCAACCCAGTTCATACCCGGTGGAGCGTTCGGCCTTCAAATTTGGATTACCGGTAAAAAAGGCGGGAAAAAAGCCGAACAGCTCGAAAAAGCCGGGGTTTTTCACCCCTTGCCCCGCTGAGGCGCGCAAACGGCCGCCAAGACTCTCAAAGGCATAGGCCCCGCCCACACGCCATGTGTCGGCGTCGGCAAACAGCGAATGAGTATCGCGCCGCGCCGAGGCGTTCAGCACCAGATTGCCGCTGACCAGACGATAATCAGCAGCCAATGCATAGCCGGTATTGCGCTGTTTCTGGTTCTGAAAGGCCCCGGGGCCACCATCGTTTTTATAAATCTCCCGTGTGCCTTCGACCAGTAGGGTCAGGTGGTGGGCTATGATGCCGGTATCCCAATTCCCGGCCAGTTGATAAGAGCCCTGGGTGCGAAAACCGATGGACCGGCTGGTGCCGCCAAGGTCTTCGGTATTGGTATAGGTGGTTTTCAGTTCGTGGTTCAGGTGACCGTCCAAGGTCCGGGCGCTGATTTGCGCCAAAGCGTCAAACTGGCTTTGTTGCAGGGATAAGGGCGCATCGTTCAACCGCCCGTCAAAATCCGTGTCCGCATCAAATTGACTGTGCGCCCGGGTATAGCGGGTGCGGGTTTTAAGATTGGCAATATCACCCAATGACGTATCAAAGCCGCCATGGATGGTGAAATTGTCATACCCGTCCTTATCACCGCCAGTGGCCGAAACGTCATAGCCGGTGCTGTCTCCATAACTGAGATTACCAAACAGGCGGGTGTCCCCCGATACAAACTGGCCATTGGCCCCGGTGCGTACCGTGCCAAAGGAGCCATATTCGGCAAAGCCGCCAAATGTATTGCCGCGTTGTGTGGGCGTAGTGATAAAGTTGATCACCCCGCCAATGGCGTCACTGCCCCACAGTGCCGATTGTTCGCCGCGCAAAACCTCGATGCGGGAGATACCGTCGGCAGGCAAGGTGGCGAAAGAAAATTCGCCGCTGAACGGGTTTGAGGCCTCGATACCATCCACCAATACCAGCACATGATTAGCCTCGGAACCGCGCAGGCGTACCTGGGTCAGTGATCCGGCCGGTCCGGACCGGTTTACCGATACCCCGGGAATGGAACGCAAGGCATCGGCGGCAAAAATATTGCCTAGATCGGTAATGTCCGGTCCTTCAATGACGCTGATGGCGGCGGTCACTTCTGTCATGGGAATGGGGGTGTGCGAGCCAATAATGATGATTTCCGGCTCGGTGGTGGTGGCATCTTCGGCCAAGGCGGGCAGCGCCAACGCGCCAATGCTGGCCACAGAGGCCAGAAGGGTAAATTTAGATAACACGGTCGTTCTCCTGTGCGACAAACCCCGCGCGCACCAGAGCACGCGGGTGGGTTGAGGGTTGTCGCCACAACGGAAAACCTTTCCATGCCATGACCCTGATCCCGGGGTATGGACGGACGAACATTATCGGCAGGTCTTCCGACTCACGGCTCAGATGCTTTGGTGCGCCTTCCCGGAAACCCACATTGGTTTTCCAGTGGCTAAGTGCACCAAGGCTCGCCGTTTACGGCTGCGGGCACAGTCGCGGAATTGGGGATATCCCCGCACCGCGTTCCCTTTTACCTTGCGAAAACTCACAAGGACCGATGGCCGCTTGATAGTCGCTGCCCCAATGAAGGGCAAGACTAAAGGGATGCAATTTTGTCGCAGGGGTGCGTGCGGGCGCTAAGCCGGATTGGCCAGGTCCAGGGCTTCTCCCGCTGTGGGCATGGGGTATTTGAGGCCGGTGGCACAGTTAAACAGCACTGCCCGTTCATCCTGACTGACTTGCCCGGTTTCACGCGCCACCAGATAGGCCGCATAGGTCGCCGCCCCTTCGGGACAGAGCAGCAGGCCTTCTTTGCGGGCAACGCTTGTACGGGCGGCCTCGATGGCCTCATCATCAACGGCCACGGCAAAGCCGCCGCTGTCGCGCACTGCATCCAGGATCAGAAAATCCCCCACCGCGGCGGGTACGCGAATGCCGGCGGCAAAGGTGTGGGCATCTTCCCAGGCGCGCGCAAAGCGTTCCCCCGCATCATAGGCGCGCACGATGGGCGCGCATCCTGAAGCCTGCACTGCCACCATGCGTGGCAAATCCTCTTTTTCCAGCCAGCCAAGCTTGATCAGCTCATCAAAGGCCTTCCACATGCCTATCAGGCCGGTGCCGCCCCCGGTGGGATAGAAAATCACATCGGGTAGGGTCCAGCCCATTTGTGCGGCCAGTTCCAGCCCCATGGTTTTCTTGCCCTCAATCCGGTACGGCTCTTTCAGGGTGGACAGGTCAAACCACAACCCCTTGTCGGCCCCGGCCTTGACCCACGCGCCGCAAGCATTGATCAGACCATTGGCCTTATACACCTTGGCGCCCTGCAGCTCTGTTTCTTCGATATTAATGGCCGGGGTATCGTCCGGGCAAACGATGGTGGTCTGTATGCCAACCCGGCTGGCATAGGCGGCCAGCGCCGATCCGGCATTGCCATTGGTTGGCATGGCCAGATGATCAAGGCCCAGCTCTTTGGCCATGGCCACGGCCAGGGCTAACCCCCGTGCCTTGAACGACCCGGTGGGCAGGCGGCCTTCGTCTTTGACAATCACCGTGCCCTTTGCGTGCAGATTATCCAGTGCAATCAACGGCGTATCCACCTCGCCCAGCGCACAGACATTTTTGGTCTGGGCCACGGGCAACAGCTCGCGCCATTTCCAGAACCCGTTTGTCCGCGCCCAAACGGCATCGCGATCAACGCCGGATTTTATGGCCCCCAGATCATAGCGCGCCAATAATGGCTTGCCCGCCTTTGACAGGCCATGAACCTGTCCAGCCTCGTGGCGATCGCCGGTCAGGCCGCATTCCAGATGGGTTAGAAAATTGGCAAATTCATCGCGCATAACGGGTACCTTGTTTTAATCTGTTGCCCGCATAATGGGCCTTGAAAAGAAAAGCGCAAGCGCCGGCACGGGATGTAAATCATGGATACTGCACAGATTAAAAAGACCCTGTTGGCGCTTCGTGCCGATCTGGAAAATCTGCGCCATGCGGCGCAAGGCGACCAAAAACCCGTGGCCCTGGATCAGCAATCCGTGGGGCGGCTTTCGCGCATGGACAGTTTGCAGGTTCAGGCTATGGCCCAGGCCGATGATGCGCGTCGGGTGCAGGAATTGCGCAAGGTTGAGGCCGCACTGGCCCGCCTTGCCGCCGATGAATATGGCGATTGCGTACGATGCGGCAATGAAATTGCGCCGGTGCGGCTGGACAAGGATCCGGCCACGCCGTTTTGCGTTACCTGTGCGGGTTAAGTCGGGCCAGAATCCCCATTAAGGCAGGTTGATGATTTTATCCATCATCTCTTTGTCATCAGGCAGCAGGCCAGAGGCCGGCAGGCGTTTGGTCAACTCGCGCCATTTTGGCCAGACCTTGAAAGCGCGCTGAAATAGCGGCAGCGCCTCATCCACCCGGCCAATACTGGCCAGGGTCACCGCATGCCAGTAAAGCGCCTCATGATTATCGGGGGCCAGTTTTTCCGCCGCGGTATAGGAGGCCAATGCCGCCTCGACATTGCCGGCGGTCATATGCTCGTCACCTTCACCCATCAGAGCATAGGCGCGGGCCACTCCAACCAGACGGCGCAGTTCTTTTAATGGCTCGGGGCTGTCTTCCACCCGCAAGTCAAATACCCGGCCGGACCATGGCGGCAGGGTTGCATCACCCTTGACGATCAACATGGCGGCGGATTGTTTGCCGCGAATATCACCGCCTTCGCCCTGGGCCGCGTCCAGTGCCGCCATAAAGCGGGCGGCCAGATCACCATCGGTGTTTTCAAAGGCTTCGGCCATGGCGGCGCAAACGGTATCGCGCTCCATCAGATTGGCCTGTACCGCATAGCCGTCACCGGTGATTTTGCAATGGGCGATAATGGCATTGCTGCCGGTGTGGTTGGCCACCCGGCCCTTGGCATCCACCATGCCGACCTGGCGCACATCTTCGTGCTCATCGGTGGCAAGAAGGCCTTTTAGGGTCGCCGGCGCGCTTTTGCCGGTGCGCATCAGCTCCAGCCCCAAGGGGCCATAACTGGGATCAGTAAAGGATTGTGTGGCCACGGCCCCCACGCCGGGTTCGGCCCAGATCACCCCACTGCCTACGGAAAACCAGTGCGATTGCACCGCCGCGCCCAATTGGCCGGTTTTGGCATCGCGGGCAACAATGGAAAAGGTATGCACCGGACGCATGGCGCGTCCTTCCACGGGAACATTGGCCTTGGGGGCGCTGGTGCTCAGCATGGCAAGGCCGGCCAGGGCAATAAGGGATGTGCTCATGGGGTTTCCTCCGATTTTATATCCACATACCATAACGCCATTATTCCGGTTATGACCAGATAATCACAGGTATGCGCTTGCGCCGGTTCCGGCCCGTGCCTATAGCTTCGCGACGCCATTTTACCAGTTTGTGGAGAAAGCAAGTGTCAGAAGATATGGGCCAGACCGCCCGCGAAAAACTGAAAAGCGCCATCCAGCGCATTGAACGCCTGGAAGAAGAAAAAAAGGCGCTGATGGCCGACATGAAAGAGGTTTATGACGAGGCCAAGGCCTTTGGTCTGGATACCAAAATCCTGCGCCAGGTGATCCGCATCCGTAAAATGGATGTGCACGAGCGCACCGAACAGGAAGCCATTTTGGCCCTGTATCTGGATGCGATTGGCGAAATCTGATAGTCCTTTGCCCATGGGCAAGAAAACCGACGATAAGAAAACCAGAAAGGCGCTGGCCCGGGTGCGCCGTACCTTGCGTAAAAAAGAAACGCTGAAAGGGGATGCGGCCTTAAGCGAGTGGGAAGATGAATTCATCGATTCGCTGGAGGAACGCCTTGAAAAATTTGGCTCAGCCTTTGCGGACCCTGAAAAAGGCGATGCCGCTGAGGCGCTTTCCTACCGTCAAGCCGCCAAATTGCGTGAAGTAGAGAAAAAGGCCAAGGGCAAGGGGCGAAAGCCCCTTAAGCGTTCCAGCTTCAAGCCCAAAAAACCAACGTTCAGAAAACCGCTTTATGATCGCGATGAAGACTTGCCTGAGGAAAATTCGCGCTCAAATAGCGAGGCTTGCCGTCGCGATAGCGCACTAAAAAAGATGCCGCCAAAATTGACCGTTATTACGGGCGGAAAGAAAAAGCCTTAACCGGCGACTTTTTCGCCGCGCACATCCAGATCGTGTTCGCGCACTTTGCGATACAGCGTCGAGCGGCCAATGCCCAGGCGGCGGGCAATTTCTGACATTTGCCCGGCATAGGTGCCAATAGCAAATTCGATCAAATCACGCTCGATCTCCTCCAGCGCCCGCACGTGACCCTCGCCGGTCATGATGCGAATGGGCAGATCGGGTTCCGGGCTGGTCGCCCCGGATGATGGCGCAGAAGATTCAATCACCAAAGGGGCCTCTTCAGCATTTTCCACAATATCATGGCTGACGCCGGAAATATGGGGGAAATCTTCGGGGGTCAGCTCGTTGCCCTCACACAGAACCACGGCCCGGAAAATGGCATTTTCCAGCTGGCGCACATTGCCCGGCCAGTCAAAGGCCTTCAGGAGCGCCATGGTCTGCGCCGAAGCGCCCAGAATCTGGGTGCCCTCCTGGGCATTAAAGCGCGAGATGAAATGACTGGCTAACGCCGGCAGGTCTTCCATACGCTCTTTCAGGGGCGGTAGTTCAATGGGAAACACGTTCAGGCGATAAAACAGGTCTTCGCGAAATTTTCCGGCCTGTACTTCGCTGGCCAGATCGCGATTGGTGGCCGAAATAATGCGCACATCCACTTTGACAGCCTTTTTGGCCCCCACCGGGTCAATTTCACCTTCTTGCAAGGCGCGCAACAGTTTTACCTGCATATCGGGGGGCAATTCGCCCACTTCATCCAGAAACAGCGTGCCGCCATCGGCTTCGCGAAACTTGCCCAAATGCTTGTCGGTGGCCCCGGTGAAGGAGCCTTTTTCATGGCCAAAAAGAATGGATTCCACCAGATTTTCCGGCAAGGCACCGCAATTGACGGTGATCATTGGTTTGCCGGTGCGCGCCGAGGCCCCATGAATGGCCCGGGCGATCAATTCCTTACCCACCCCACTCTGGCCCAGAATCAGCACCGGAATATTAGATTTGGCGGCGCGCTGACCAAGGCGCACCACCTGGCGCATACAGGGGGCCTCGGCGATCATGTCGCCAAAGCTGAGCGCACCGGTTTTGGTTTTTTGCAGGCGCACCACTTCGCCTTGTAATTCCTGAACCTTCAGGGCGTTTTTAATGCATACGGCAATGCGTTCGGGGCTGGCCGGCTTGACCAGAAAGTCCATGGCTCCGGCCTGCATGGCCTTGACCACCGTATCGATACTGCCAGACGCGGTTAGCACAATCACCGGTAATTGCGCGGCGCGGGCGCGCATTTCCTCTAATGCTTTCATCCCCCCCATGCCTGGCATGACCAGATCTAGCAAGACCACATCAATGCGGCCGCCGGCGGTGATGGCCTCGATCGCTTCCTCGCCACTGCTGGCATGGGCGGCAATCATGCCGTTTTTTTCCACTACCGCCTGCATCAGGCGGCGCTGGGTCGGATCGTCATCAACAATAAGAACGGTTTTAGCCATCTTAATTCACCCCTTTATCGCGCCTTTTTATGCCGATCCACGTGTCGGCTTGGGCGTCGTTGAGGCAACCATGCCACAATCAGGTAAAGGCGAGGTTTAAATGCGCCAAATCGGCACAGTTATTGTGCAACCATACGGTTATGGGCAATTGACGCCCGCGCAGAGGAGGGATACCGCTCATTTATGAGCAATTCTGAACCCGATAAAAAAGACGCACCCAAGCGTCGACCCAAAAATCTCCCCCTTGCCCCCTTTGCTGGGGCCAAACCCCCGGCGCCGGACTGGTTCCAGACCTGTCTGGACCTGCCTTTTGAGCGCGGCACGACAACCGTGGCCGGGGCCAATATTGTTTACAAGGCATGGGGCGAACGGGGCAAACCGGGTTTGTTGCTGGTTCATGGGGGCGTTGCCCACAAAGGCTGGTGGGATTTTATCGGCCCATGGTTTGCCAAGCATCGCCGCGTGGTGGCCATGGATTTGTCCGGCAAGGGCGATTCCGACTGGCGCGATGAATATGACATGCCGCTTTATGCGGACGAGGTGCTGGCGGCCGGCGAGGCCGGCGGTGCCTTTGATCATGAGCGCAAGCCGGTGCTGGCCGGTCATTCCTTTGGCGGCTTTGTTACCATGGGCTCTGCAGTGCGCCATGGAGAGCGCTATGAGCGCGCCATCGTGATGGACAGCCCGGTACGTCCGGCGGAAAAACAGCGTCGCACCCCCCCGCCCAGCCGTGGGGGGCGCACCTATGACACACGCGAGGAAATTCTGGGTCGGTTCCGGCTATTGCCCGATCAGGCCTGTGAAAACGTATTTTTGCTGGACCATATTGCCCGCGAGGGCATGAAAGAGGTCAAACGCGAGGATGGCACCATGGGCTGGGCCTGGAAGTTTGATCCAAACCTGTGGGCCAAAATGCAATATGACATGCGTGCCGCGGTGGAAACCATTGCGGAATTTCGCTGTCCGGTGGCGTTGATCCGCGGGGAAAAATCCCTCTTGGTCTCAGACGAGGTCTGGGCCTATATGTGCAAGGCCTTTCCGGGCCGCACGCCGCGCTTTTCCATTCCCGAAGCCCATCATCATGTGATGCTGGACCAGCCTCTGGCCCTGGTCAGCTCTCTTCGGGCGCTGATTTCCTGTGCCGGGGATAAATAATTTCGATACATTACTTGCACGTGCTGGCGCTTGCGTTTTTGCCCCTGTCCTGTTAGGCGCTGGGGTACGAGAATTTGAGGGAGAGACCGCCAATGAGCGCCTATGAACATGGAACCCAGGATATTAGCAATCACCAGGAAACCTATGGGGCGATTTTACGCCTGTTTATGTGGAGTGGTGTGCTGATCGGGCTTTCCGCCTTGTATCTTTCCATGGTGTTCGCCGGCGGCATGAACTGGTTTTCGTCCCTGATCATTGTGTATGGTCTTGCTCTGGTGGTTGGCTTTGGCCTGAAACGCGGCGGTACCTGGTATGCGGTAATGACTGGCATGGCGGTGTTGACCACCATTGTTGGCTGGGCGGCGACGCTGATTGCCTCGATGATCTGAGCCTTGTGCTTGCACCCGATGGGGCGTTTATGAGTACACCTGTTTTTGCGCTTAAAGATGTCTCAAAGGCGTTTTCGGGCAAGCCAGCCGTTCGGAATTTAAGTTTTTCCGTTCATGCGGGTACCATTACGGGCTTTTTGGGCCCCAATGGTGCGGGCAAATCCACTTCATTGCGGATTGGGCTGGGCATTTTGGCCCCCGATTCCGGCAAAGCGGAACTGTTTGGGGCGGCCCCCAATTTCAAGGTGCTGGACCGGGTCGGCTTTTTGCCCGAAGAGCGCGGCCTTTATCGCAAGATGAACACGCTGGCAGTCATTATCTTTTTTGGTCGCTTAAAAGGGATGACAGCCAAAAAGGCCAAAAAACGGGGGCTGGCGCTCCTGAAACAGTTTGGCCTGGGCGATGTGGCCTATAAAAAGGTCAAAACCCTGTCCAAGGGCATGGCGCAAAAAGTGCAGATCATCGCCGCCATTGTGCATGAACCGGAACTGGTCATTCTGGACGAGCCGTTTTCCGGCCTGGACCCGGTTAATCAGCGCACCCTGGAAGAGCTGATCCGCACGCTGGCCGATCAGGGCACGACGATCCTCTTTTCCACCCATGTCATGGAACATGCCGAGCGTTTGTGCGACCGCATTGTCTTGTTGGCGGCGGGGCGCAAAATCTTTGATGGCAATGTGGCCGAGGCGCTGCAAACCCTGCCGCGGGCGGTGCTGATGCAAACGGGTGTGGGGGCGGATCCGGCACAGGCGCTGGAGGGGCTGGTGCAAAGCATCATTCCCGAAGGTGAGGCCAAGGATGAACGCCAGAACTGGCGGGTCGAGCTAGCCGCCGGAGCTGATGCCCAGGATGTGTTGCGCGCCTGTGTGGAAAAAGGCGTGAACCTGACGGCATTCGAGCCGCAAAGGCGGCACTTGCACGATGTGTTTGTGCACCTGGTGGATCAGGATGAAAGCAAGGGGGCGGCCTAATGCGCCATATTTATCTGATCGCCCGCCGGGAATATCTTTCTTATGTGGCTACGCCGGGTTTCTGGTTGTCGCTGGCCATGGTGCCGGTCTTCATGCTGCTGGGCATTGCGGTGCCGGTGTTTCTGGATCGCTCTACCCCGACGCGATATTTTACGGTGGTGGATCGTGATGGCCGCTACGAACAGGTGATCGCCGATACAATAAACCGGGAATATAATGCCCAGGTGCGTTCCATATTACGTGGCCTTGCCAAGGTGCCGGGCCAGGAGGCCGGTGCCCTAAAAGCACTGGAGGCGCTGGACGAAGGGCAGGATGTGGCCTCGGCCTCGGTTCATTTGGGGCTACAGGGAAAAACAGCACTTAGTGCCATCAAACAGACATATGTGCTGGTGCCGGCGCCCGCCGATACCGAAGATGGTTTGCGGCCGTTTTTGCTGGGCAAGGAGAAAATTTCCACACCCGAAGGTCCAAAAGAGCTTTACGCCGCCGCCTTTATAGAGCGCGGCGAAGATGGGGCGGTCAGTATTGATTACTGGAGCAAGGCCATTACAGCGGAGCGCCTGAAGGGCACCATACGCCGGGCCGTTCGTGATGAAATGCGTACCGAAGCCTTTGCCCGTGCCGGTCTGGAAACCGAAATTGTGCGCACCATTAATGCTATGCATCCCGTTATATCCACCCTGTCGCCGGAAAAGGCCGATGGCGAGGCCGAGGTTACGGCCAGCGACCGGGCGCCCTATTTCGCCGCGGTGATGTTTGCCTTTATTTTGTGGATGATTGTGTTTTCCGTGGCCAATATGCTGCTGACCAGCACGATTGAGGAAAAGTCGGGCAAAGTGCTGGACAGTCTGTTGTGTGCCGCCCCGGTGCGCGCGCTGTTGACCGGCAAGCTGTTGGGCGTGGCCGCCGTCAGCTTTACCTTGTTGGCCGGCTGGGCTGTGGCTGGGGCCATTGCCACCAGCATGGGTACCCAGTTTTTGCCCGAGGGGGGCAGCAATAATATTGCTTCTATCATTGGGGCGGTGCTGAACCCCGGATTGATCCTGCCATTTTTGGGCTATTTTGTGTTTGGCTATCTGATGTTTGGCTCCATCTTTTTGGCGCTGGGCTCGCTTTGCGAAACCCTGCAAGAGGCACAAACCCTGATGAGTCCGATTATCTTCACCTTGATGATCCCCATGTTGGCGCTCAGCTTTGCCTTGCAGGATCCGGCTTCCCCGGTGCTGGCAATCATATCGTGGATACCGCTCTTTACCCCCTATATCATGCTGGCGCGCCTGCCTGCCGATCCACCCATGATGGATATTATAGGCACCACTTTGGTGATGGTGATCACCACCATGATCGTGCTGTGGGCCGCCGGAAGAGTATTCCGGGCCGGGGCCATGCATGGCGCGGGGGTGGATTATTTCAAGAAGCTGGTGGGGCTGGGCAAGTCCAAACCGGCCAGGAGCTAGGGCAATCCCCAGGGCTCAGGCACACAAAAACCGCCGCGTCAAAACTGACCGGCGGTTTTTTTGAATTTGGGACAAACGCCCAAAATCAGATTATTTGCCTGCAATCAGGCCTTCACGGATGGCACGTTTGCGCGCCAGCTTGCGGGCACGGCGCAGCGCTTCGGCCTTTTGACGGGCGCGCTTTTCCGATGGTTTTTCATAATAATTGCGGCGCTTCATTTCGCGGAAAGTACCTTCGCGCTGCATTTTTTTCTTGAGTGCCTTCAATGCCTGATCGACATTGTTGTCGCGCACAAATATCTGAACGATGGCTCAGTCCTCCAGCCGGTATGGTCGTAAACGGTGTTAAATTATGGCAGTTACTGCCTCTCACAGGGTCCGCAGACCTCATGAGGCGCCGCACATACCAAACACGGCTGGCTCTGTCCAGCGCCAGGAATGCGAAAAGAAGCGAGAGTCACGATGAATCATCTGTCTGATCAGCCCCATCTGGATAAAATCCGTGCGGTACTGCTGAATGCCATGCTGTCACGGGCCGCCTTTGAGGGCTGGACGGCGGCCGCCTTGCAAAGCGCGGCGCAGGAAACAAAGACCGATCCCGGCGCGGTGGAGCTGGCCTGTCCGCGCGGCGTGATTGATCTTTTGCATTATTGGTCCCGCGAGCTGGACCGCGATATGTTGGCCACGCTGGAACAGGCAGATCTGAACGCCATGCGGGTACGCGAGCGGGTAACCTTTGCGGTGCGCGCCCGGATTGATGCCATTGGCGATGATAACCGCGAGGCGGCCAGCCGTGCCGCCGCCCGTCTGGCCACCCCCGATGCCCTGATGGTTGGCAAACGGCTGCTCTGGCAAAGTGCTGATGCCATCTGGCGGGCGCTGGACGATCCTTCCACCGATTATAACTATTATACCAAGCGGGCAATTTTATCGGCGGTGCTGGGCTCGACCATGATGGTGTGGTTCGAAGGCGATGATGAACGCACGGACCGGTTTCTGGACCGGCGCATTGAAAACGTCATGCAGTTTGAACGCTTCAAGGGCAAGGTGCGCAAGGCAAAGGAAAAATGGCCAGACCCGCTGGCCGCCCTGTCCCGCTTTCGCTATGGCACCGGCAAGGCCCGCCCCCGGCGGATGTAAAAACCTATGTGTCATCCCGGAAAAGCGTGAGCTTTATCCGGGACCCATTGTGAGTCGCAAATGCACTATAGACCCCGGATCTAGCCCGGGGCGACAGGTGTTGTGCTTAAGGATCTACCGGAAATTCGCGGGCGTTTTTCACCATGTCATCACGATAGGCCTGCAGGCGCGCGTGCAGGGCATCATCGGTGGTGGCCAGCATGGCGGCGGCCAACAGGGCCGCATTTTTTGCCCCTGCCGCGCCAATGCCCAGACAGCCCACGGGAATGCCGCCGGGCATTTGCACGATGGAATAAAGCGCGTCTGCGCCGCTTAAAGATTTGCCCAACACCGGCACGCCAAGCACGGGCAACAGGGTCATCGAGGCGGTAACGCCGGGCAAATGTGCCGCGCCGCCGGCCCCGGCGATGATTACCTTGAACCCGGCATCCTTGGCGCCCATGGCAAAGTCTCGCAGTTTTTCCGGGGTGCGATGGGCCGAGATAATGCGCGCCTCGTTGGAAATGCCCAGCATATCCAGCATATCGGCGGCCTCTTTCATGATCGGCCAATCCGATTGCGAGCCCATCAATATGGCGACATCAAAAGTTTGATTTTGGGGGGTGGTTTTAGTTGTCATGGCGGTTCCTCACCGTCTGGCAATGGCGGGGTCTGGCCCCTTGCGTCTGGATAAATCTGGACCCGGATGCTGTCAATGGCTATGGTTGACGCTTTCTTAACCGCATCTGCGCACAGTATGCGTCAATTGTTCTTTGTGCGATGGGCATGCCATGAGAGCCGACAGTAAAAATACCGCGAATTCTGAAAATCCGGCGCCTCTGCGCCCTGCAAAGGGGGCGGCGAAGGCGCGCCAGCAAACCCCGGTGCGGGCCAGTACGGCACTTGGCGGGCTGGATCAGGCCGATCTCAGCCCCGATGTGCGCAACGCTGTCTTGCGCCTGATCGGCGAAGTGGACCGGCTGAACAATGAAGCCGGCAATCTGCAAACCCGTATATCCGAGCTGGAATCCCTGGCCGATACCGACCCGCTGTTGCCGGTTTATAATCGCCGGGCGTTCAAGCGCGAGCTGAAACGCTCGATGGCGTTGGCAAAACGGCATTCGCTGGCCGGGGCGTTGGTGCTGATTGATCTGGATGATTTCAAGGCCATTAACGACACCTATGGTCACCCGGCAGGCGATGCGGTGTTGCACGCCGTGGCCAAATCCCTGAATGATCATGTGCGCGAAACCGATATTGTTGGCCGTCTGGGGGGCGATGAATTTGGCGTCCTGCTGGCCGCCGCTGATGAGGCCGGGGCCGCCGCCAAGGCCGCCTCCCTGGTGGAGATGATCCGCGAGCAGGATTTTGAACTGGATGGCCAGCCCATGCGCATTGGCGCCAGCGCCGGGGTGCAACCCTTTGAAAGCGGCCTAAGCGCCGATGAACTGATCAAACGCGCTGATGAAGCCCTCTATGCCTGCAAAAAAGCCAAGGGCCGGGCGGAATAAACCCTAAACGTGTCACCCCGGGCGTCAGACCCGGGGTCTATAGAGCGTTTGCAATTCACGATGGGTCCCGGATAATTCTTGTCAGAATTTCCGGGATGACGCGTATTGGGCTATTTATTGATCTCTTCCCATAGGTCACCCCAGTCCGGGTTTTTCTTTTCGATCAATTGTAATTTCCATTCCCGCCGCCAGCGTTTGATACGTTTTTCCTGCGCTATGGCCTGTTCAATATCATCAAAAGGTTCGTACCAGACAAGGTGCTTCAAACCATGCTTGTGGGTGAAGCCCTCTACCTGCCCTTCTTTGTGTTGATACGTCCTTTTAACCAGATCATTGGTCACGCCGGTATAAAGCGTGCCGTGCTTTTTGTTGGTCATGATGTAAACGAAATAGGTACGGGTCAGCATGTCTCTATCCTGACAGTATCACCCTCATTTTGTCACCCCGGAAATTTCATAGAAATTATCCGGGGCCTATAGTGAACCGGTTACGGCACAATGGGTCCCGGATAAAACTAACGTTTTTCCGGGATGACACACGAAGATCAGAAAACTAACAAAACTTGTCACCCCGGGCGAAGACCCGGGGCCTATAGAGCGTTTGTCATTCACAATGGGTCCCGGATAAAACTAACGTTTTTCCGGGATGACACGGTGGAGAAATTAAAGTGCCTTGTTGATCTCCTCGACCATTTTCTTGGCGTCCATCAACAGCATCATGGTGTTATCGCGGAAGAAAAGCGGGTTTTCGATGCCCGCATAGCCGGCGCCTAAGGATCGTTTGATAAACATCACCGTGCCGGCTTCCCAGACTTTCAAGACCGGCATACCGTAAATGGGTGATGAGGGATCGTCCTCGGCGGCGGGGTTGGTGACATCATTGGCACCAATGACAAAGGCCACATCGGCAGAACCAAATTCGCTATTGATATCTTCCAGCTCGAACACGTCATCATAAGGTACGTCGGCTTCGGCCAGCAGTACGTTCATATGGCCCGGCATGCGTCCGGCCACCGGGTGAATGGCGTATTTAACCTCGACGCCTTCTTCTTTCAGCAGGTTTGCCATTTCTTTCAGGGCATGCTGGGCCTGGGCCACGGCCATGCCATAGCCGGGTACGATGATCACCTTGCCGGCATTTTTCATGATAAAGGCGGCATCTTCGGCGGCGCCGCGTTTTACCGTGCGCTCGATGCCGTCATCTTCCGCGGCGGCGGCGGTTTCACCAAAGCCGCCCATGATAACGGAAATGAACGAGCGGTTCATACCCTTGCACATAATGTAGGAAAGGATTGCGCCGGACGAGCCGACCAGCGCACCGGTGATCAACAGGGCAGTATTTTCCAGCGTAAAGCCCAGCGCCGCGGCGGCCCAGCCGGAATAGGAGTTCAGCATGCTCACCACCACCGGCATGTCGGCACCGCCAATGGGAATGATCAGCAATACCCCAAAGACCAGCGCCACCAGGGTGAGGATCCAGAAGAGCGATTGCGCCGAAGCGCCTACGCCATGGGTGCCGATCAACATGAAGACCAGCACCACCGCGCCGCCCACCAGGGCCAGATTGATCACATGGCGCATGGGCAGCATGATCGGCTTGCCGGACATATTGCCGTTCAGTTTGGCAAAGGCGATGACCGATCCGGAAAATGTCACCGCGCCAATAAAGACACCCAGAGATAGTTCGATCAAAGACTGCATATGCAGGGAGCCATCGGCATTGTTGATGCCAAAGGCCTCGGGCGCATAAAGCGCGGCGGCGGCAACAAATACGGCGGCCAGCCCGACCAGAGAGTGAAAGGCGGCGACCAGTTGCGGCATGGCGGTCATGGCAATGCGCCGGGCGATCACCGCCCCGACGGTACCCCCCAGGGCCAGCCCGCCCAGGATCATCACCAGGGAGCCAAATTCAATGCGAATGCTAAACAGGGTGGTCAGGATGGCAATGGCCATGCCGGCCATGCCGTAAACATTGCCGCGCCGGGCGGTTTCCGGGCTGGAAAGACCGCGCAGGGCCTGAATGAAAAGCACCCCGGAGACGAGGTATAGAAAGGCAGCGAGATTGGCACTCATAACAGATCAGCCTTTCTTCTTGTACATGGCTAGCATGCGCTGGGTGACCAAAAAGCCACCAAAAATATTTACCGAGGCCAGGGTGATGGCGACAAAGCCAAACAGGCGCGTCATGCCAAAGGCGGCTTTGACCTCGGCATCCGATCCCATAAAGGCATGGGCCGAGGCGGCGATCAGCGCACCAACAATAATCACCGAGGAAATGGCATTGGTCACCGCCATCAAAGGGGTGTGCAAAGCGGGCGTAACGCTCCAGACCACGAAATAGCCGACAAAACAGGCCAGTGTGAAAATAGCCAGTCGAAAAACAAACGGGTCTACCGTTACCGCTGAGGCAATTGCGAGCATGTCAGCTCTCCTTTGGCTTGGGTTTGGCTTTGGTGGCCTCGCGCTTGGGCGCGGGCTTTTTGGCGGCTGGTTTTTTTGCCGTTGATTTCTTGGCGGCGGGCTTTTTGGCTACCGGTTTCTTGGCCGCGGTTTTGGGGGCCGCCTTGGTGGTGGCTTTCTTGGTTGCTGTGGCCTTTTTCGGTGCAGCTTTCTTCGTCGGGGCCTTTTTGGACGTAGCCTTCTTCGCCGCCGGTTTTTTATCGGCAAAGGCCTCATT
>WFTT01000141.1 GCA_015485335.1 Robiginitomaculum sp. | reverse complement strand
TTTGGGCGTAATGGAAAAATACCCGGCCTGGAAAAACACCGGCGAAGCGTTTGTTTTTCCAGATTTATCCCCCTAATCCAGATCATTCCAGTATAATAAGGCGTTATAGACCAGCGCATGTTCGTGATGATTCAGATAGCGGTGCATGGGGTTCCAGCCATAGAAAATGGCCTGCCCATCGCCCACTTTCGTTCTGATGATCGCCGGGGCACCGTTTAGGGCCTTTTTGCCACTGAGCAGACCGCCGGACAGAACCAATGGGTGTTCTTTGGCGGCCTTGGCTTGTGCCTTTTTCTCGGCCTCTTTGTCTTTTTTGGATTTATTATCCAGCCACGGACGCACAGCGGCTTTCTTGCTACCAAATTGCGCCACGACCAGCCCAAGGTCATCCTTGCCCACGCGGTATAACGGCAAATTACCTCTGAACGCATAGGTCCATTGGTCATAACCAAAGGTCAGCGGCGAACCGGGATTGGTCAGTTTCATGGTGATGAAAGAGCCGGGGGTATTGATGCTGGGACGGAAGAGGGACACCTTGGACGTAATACCGCTTTCCGCCGCCAACGCACCACCGGAGCCCAGGCCGATAAAGGTACCACCGCCATTGATAAAGGCCTTCAGCGCGATCATGCCATCAAAACCATAGCCGCCGGTAATATCGGGCGAGCTGATGATATGGCCAAAACTGGGGGTTTCCTTGGTGGTTTCATAAGCCAAGGGCGACCATTTTTTATCAACACCGTTGATCAATGCCTTTAGCGTCGCCCGGCCACCAAAATGCGGGGCAATGATCACATCATAGGTTTGGCCAAGATTGCCCGCTTTCAGTTCTGATTTTTCAATCAGGCTATAGGGCACTTTTGAACGGTCCAGGGTAAAGCGAACCCAACCGGCATTTTGCGTGGAAATCCAGCTGTGCAGCACGCCAATGCGCGGTATGTCCAGCTCGATCAGATTATCTTCCGGCAGACGATTTATACCCACAACGCCCAGCAAAGTACGCTCCAGCACCGCCTTTAGCGCTTCCCGGTCCACCGTAGCGGCCTCGATAAAGATTGTGCCGGCGGGGAAGTCCCGCCGCCCGATCTTGACCGCCTTGGTGGTAGATTGCATATGCGCACCGGCCAATGCAAAGCGCAGCTCGCCCAGGCCCTCCTGGCCCTTATGAGCCACCGCATAATATTTGGCTTTGGCGGGCAATTTACCCGTCTGGTAAAAGGCCGCTCCACTGGATTTCAGGCTGGTCTGCAAATTCAGAACATCTTTATCCTTGATGAATTTTGTCTTGACGCCGCGCATTAAGCCCAGGGTCCAGGCCACGTCATCATAGGGGGGTACATCCACTTTTTCCGGAAATTTCTGTTTCTCAAAAAGGCTCTTGGCAAAGGGACCATAGGGCTGGTTCAGCTTGATAATGGCATCACCCCTGGCGACTTTTACCTTGCCAAACGTGCCTTTGGCCTCGGCAATGCCGACCTCAACACCCTGCTCGATCACCAGGTCGATCAACTCGCGGGTGGCGCCATCATCGCGCTGGTCATGGGCGATCACAATGGCTTTGACATCGCCATCCACCCCCGCCTGCACGGCGTCTTTTGATTTGGTATAAAAGCCGGTGACCAATTGGTGTGCATTTTTGGCAACATATTCCAGCGAGGCATACACCCCACTGGACATATAATTCACGTTATTGCGCATGGACCACAGGGTTTCTTCCGCCGGTGGGCTGGGCCGATACCAGGTTTTTTTGGTGACCTCAGTCCCCGACATGCGATAATCGCCAAGGTCGCGCTTCATGGTTTCGGAACCGCCATTGCCAAAGGTTTCAAAGAACCGGCCATTGGCATTGCGATTATTGGTCATCCACAGCATGTATCCAGGCCACCAGCCAGTATAAAACCCCCACGTCCAGACACCGGGCATGCCCTTGGAAGTCAGCTGGTTCACCTCGTAATTGGCAATGGCCGCCCATTCGGAAATTGTGGTGGCGCTAACCCCCGGATTATAGGGGCCGGTACCGGTGGCCACATACAGATACGGCACGCTCTCGTGCAAATCCAGGGTCAGGGTGGTTTTGAAATCCATAAAGGTTTTCAGATAGTTCTTGGTCATCGGCTGGGTCAGCGCGATGCCATCACGGTTATTATCGTGAAAGGTATATTTGCCCCAAAACGGTGGGCTGCTGGGCGGGCGATCATAATAGTTTGTCTGCCCTTTATTGTATTTGAGAAACCATTCGGTAGAACGGTTGCGCCCATCGACCTCAAACACCGGGGTGATCATGGTGATCACATTCTTGCGGATGTTCTGAAAGATTGGACGCTCTTCGGCGGCCACGCGATAGGCAATTTCCATGGCCGTTTCAGGGGGGCCAAATTCCGTCGAATGCAGGCCCGCGGTAATCCAGTAAATCGGCTTGGCCGCCTCAATCTGCGCCTTGGCGTCGGCCTCGCTAAGCTCACGCGGATCGGCCAGCGCATTCAGGCGCGCCTTATACTCATCCAGATGGGCCAGCGTATCGGCATCGGCAATGATGATGGCGATCATTTCGCGCCCTTCAGCGGTTTTGCCAATGCTGATGACTTTGGCCCGGTCCGTTGCCGCCGCAATAGCCCGCATGTAGGCATGGATTTTATCCACACTGGTCATTTCGCCGGAACTACCCACGATATAACCCAGAAAATCCCGCGGACTGGGGATGGTGGGGTGATCGGGGATCACCGATACCCAGTCATTGAGAAATTTGGTTTCCGTGGTGGCCTGGCGAATAGCCTTGCTGGACACCTTATCAACCGGCAGACCACCTATGGTGGCCGGTATCGGCGCCTCTTCTGCTTGTGCCGAAGTAGAAATGATTGCGCCGTTCGCCATAATTGCTGTGCCCAGCAACAGACGTAGTTTCACTGTGAATGCCATAATGACCCCTTCCCAAGAATCCTTAAAGGAACCCTAAGGGAAGGAACACCGTCTGCAAAGCATCAGATCGGGATCAAAGCCCACCCTTGTCCTGCAGGAAGGCCACAATGCCATCCAATCCATGACCGGATTTCATATTACAGAACATAAACGGCTTGTCCGATCGCATGGCCTTTGAGTCTCTGGCCATTACGTCCAGATCCGCCCCCACCAGCGGCGCCAGATCAATTTTGTTGATCACTAGCAAATCAGAACGAGTAATGCCGGGACCGCCCTTGCGGGGGATTTTATCACCGGCGGAAACATCAATTACATAAAGGGTGATATCGGCCAGTTCCGGCGAAAAGGTCGCCGCCAGATTATCCCCACCGGATTCGATAAACACCATATCCAGATCCGGGAATTTGCGCCCCATATCCTTGAGCGCCGCCAGATTGATCGAGGCATCTTCGCGAATGGCCGTATGGGGACAGCCGCCGGTTTCCACCCCCATAATACGCTCGGCCGGCAACGCCCCGGAACGGGTCAGAAACTGAGCATCCTCGCGGGTATATATATCATTGGTAATCACCGCGATTTCATAATCATCGCGCATGGCCTTGCACAGGGCATCGGTCAGCGCTGTCTTGCCAGAGCCCACAGGCCCGCCAATGCCGACCCGCAAGGGGCCGTGGTTTTGGGGTGCATTTCTCATGATCGGAACAGCCTCGTATATTGGGTTTCATGGGCCATAGACGCGATATCAACCATCAATGTGGCGGTGGATACCTCTTGCCATGGGGTTGTAAGCGCCCGTTTGGTGGTTTGCAAAACCAGCGGGGCCAGCTCGGCAATCAGTCGCTGGCCGTCGCTTTGGCCCAGCGGCACCAGCCGCACCAGCGCCGAGGCCAGATTGGAAACAAAGCCGTGCAAAAATGCGGTCGTGACGGCTTGGCGATCCAGCTCCAGCGCCGCTGCAGCCGCCCCGATAACCAGGGCATAGGGATAGGGACCCGGCCAGCACTGCACCAGATGATCAATGCCTCCATTGGGCGTAACCTTCTGGATCGCCTCCATGCATGCTGCCCCCTGAGACTGGCTTTCCAGACGCAGCTCAGCCGTGCCACAAAATGCCACCGCATACTCAGCAACCTGTGCCAGGGCGTCACCATCTTTGGCCAAAACCGCATCATAGGCGGCACACAAAAACACCGCATCGGCATAGCCATTGCCCCGCATAACCATATCGCGCAGCCAGTCCATGGCCTCTTCAACATTGGTGATTTTGCCCCGCTCGACCACATTTTCCAGCCCATGGCTGTAGGTATAGGCCCCGATGGGAAAGGACGGGGAAAACCAGGTTTGCAGCGTATAAAGCGCCGCCTGCCAGTCAGCCATGGTCATGCCCATGGGTGCGCCCATGGCCATAGGCCCCGCCCTCGGGATTAAAGGGGGCGGTAAGGCGCGTAACCGTACAGCCCAGTTGTTCCAGCATTTGCGCGATCACATGGTCTTCGCGCAATACCAGATGGTCTGCATACACTTCGCACGGCAAATGCCGATTGCCGATGTGCCAGGCGGTACGCACCAGATGCCGCGCATTCTCGCACCGCGCCTGCATCAGGGCCTCGGGGGCAGCCCGGACCCGGATAAAGGTGCCGTCCTCCAGCGCCAGATCATCCCCATCGCGTAATTCCGCCGGTTTGGCTAAATCCAGCAAGAACTTCTCTCCCGCATCGGTGCACATGGTCATGCGGCGGCGATGGCGATTATCATAGTCCAGGGTTACCGTTTGGGACGGTTCAGTTTCGGTATGGGTGATGGCAATGGCGCGTTTCATGGTTCAGGTCAGGCCTCAGTATAAAAAATAGCGCTGGGCCATGGGCAACACCGTGGCCGGGGCGCAGGTCAACAATTCGCCATTGGCGCGCACCTCATAGGTTTCCGGGTTCACCTCGATATGCGGGGTGGCGCTGTTCAGCACCATATCCTTTTTCCCAAGACCGCCGCGAGTGTTATGCACCGCCATTAATTGTTTTTCCAAACCCAGCCGGCCCGCCAGATCATTTTGGGCCGCAACACCGGAAACAAAGGTAACGGCACTGTGGGTCAGGGCCTTGCCAAAACTGGCAAACATCGGGCGGGTATGCACCGGCTGTGGCGTGGGGATGGAGGCATTGGGATCCCCCATTTGCGCCGCCGCAATGGACCCCATTTTCAGTACCATGTCAGGTTTTACGCCAAAAAAGGCCGGCGTCCACAAGACCAGATCGGCCAGCTTGCCCACCTCGACCGAACCTATGTGCGCCGCCATGCCATGGGCCAGAGCCGGGTTAATGGTGTATTTGGCGATATAGCGCCGAACGCGAAAATTATCGTTATCACCGTCTTCCTCGGCCAACGGCCCGCGCTGTTTTTTCATTTTATCGGCGGTTTGCCAGGTGCGGATAATCACTTCGCCAACCCGGCCCATGGCCTGACTGTCCGAGGCGATGATCGAAAACGCCCCCATATCGTGCAAAATATCTTCGGCCGCTATGGTTTCCCGGCGAATGCGGCTTTCCGCAAAGGCGATATCTTCGGGGATGGACGGGTCCAGATGGTGACAGACCATCAGCATGTCCAAATGCTCGTCAATGGTGTTCACCGTATAGGGAAGGGTCGGATTGGTAGAAGACGGTATAATGTTTGGCTCGCCGCACATTTTGATAATGTCCGGGGCATGGCCGCCGCCGGCCCCTTCGGTGTGATAACAATGGATGGTTCGCCCCTTAAAGGCATTGGTGGTGTTTTCAACAAACCCGCTTTCATTCAGCGTATCGGAATGGATCATCACCTGCACATCCATGTCATCGGCAACCCCCAGACAGCAATCGATGGCCGCCGGGGTGGTGCCCCAGTCTTCATGCAGTTTCAGCGCACAGGCACCGCCCTCGACCTGTTCTACCAGCGCCGCCGGCAAAGCCGCATTGCCCTTGCCTGCAAAGGCCAAATTCATGGGAAAGGCCTCGGCGGCCTGTAACATACGGCCAATATGCCAGGCTCCGGGGGTACAGGTGGTGGCATTGGTGCCGGTGGCCGGGCCGGTGCCGCCGCCCAACATGGTGGTGATGCCACTCATCAGGGCTTCTTCGATCTGTTGCGGGCAGATGAAATGGATATGCGCATCAAACCCACCGGCGGTGAGGATTTTGCCCTCCCCCGCAATGGCTTCGGTGCCGGGGCCAATGATAATATCCACGTCGGGCTGGGTATCGGGATTGCCCGCTTTGCCAATGGCGGCGATGCGCCCGTCTTTCAGCCCCAGATCCGCCTTGTATATGCCGGTATGATCCACGATCAGAGCATTGGTGATCACCGTATCCACCGCGCCCTTGGCACGGGTAATTTGTGATTGCCCCATGCCGTCGCGAATGACTTTGCCGCCGCCAAACTTTACCTCTTCCCCATAATGGGTGAGGTCTTTTTCTACTTCGATGAACAATTCAGTATCGGCCAGGCGCACCTTGTCGCCAGTGGTTGGACCATACATGGCGGCATAGGCGGAACGGGATATTTTTGCCATCACAGCTTCCCCATGATTTTCTGATTAAAACCATAGACCGTGCGCGCCCCCAACAGCGGTACCAGAGTGACCTCGCTGCCTTGGCCGGGTTCAAAACGCACCGCACTGCCCGCCGCAATATCCAGCCGGTAACCGCGGGCCGCCGGGCGATCAAATTTCAGCGCGCCATTGGTTTCATAAAAATGATAATGCGAGCCAACCTGCACCGGCCGATCGCCGGTGTTGTGCACCATCAGCACCCGGCGCTCTGCCCCTTCATTCAGGGTGATATCCCCTTTGGCCGGCAGAACTTCCCCTGGAATCACGGGGTTTTCTTCCGCAAAAGCCGCCGGACTTTGAGCGCGTTACCAATTTTGATCACCGCCAATGCACTGGCCAGCGCCACCAGGGTCAGGACCAGACCATTGATGGATAAATGAGTGTGCGGGCCAATGGCATTATGGGCATGGGCCGCCGGAGCAAGTGCATAAAAAAGCACGCTTACTAGAGCAAAGTATTTCATATTCAGACCTCTTTTTTAAATTCAACGAATGGGCTCGTGCACGGTGACCAGCTTGGTCCCATCGGGAAACGTTGCCTCGACCTGTACATCACTGATCATCTCGGCAATGCCCTCCATGACATCCTCGCGGGTGAGAACATTGGCCCCATCGCGCATTAATTGCGCAACGCTTTTGCCATCGCGGGCCCCTTCGACCACAAAATCGGTGATCAGCGCCACCGCCTCTGGGTGGTTCAGCTTGACCCCGCGCAGGTGGCGCGCCCGGGCGACCATGGCCGCCATGGACACCAGCAATTTATCTTTTTCACGAGGGCTAAGGTGCATGTCTTCCTACCTAAAATGACCACAGGCGCGGCACGTATGAAGTTAACGGGTTTCCTGAATGCAGCGAGCGCGAGAGAAGATCAACAACCTCATTGACGCATGTGCGCAAATTTTGTGCACTTTGTGCCAGTATTCTCACCACCAGCACCGCCTCTAACTGGCTGGCCTGGCCGTCAATTGCCGATGATGAAAAGCTCTGATTGAGGGTATCGCAAAGCGCCGCCATATCCGGGCCGACATATAACAAAGTGGCCATGGCATGGGCACCATTGGCAATGGCAGGGCGGCCCATGGCCGTATGAATATCGCCGTCCAATGCAAAGGCATCGGCAAAAACCAAACGCCCATCAAGGCGCAATTGCCAGCGCTCGGATGATGTACCGCTGGTCACCGTTTCGCCCATGGCGGTGCGGCCAAAAACGCTCATTTCCAGGGCCAGCAGGCACGCCCCCGCCGCCATATCAATATGGGTGGCGCGCTCGTATATAGCCCCGTCAAACATAATGGCTTCTTGTGGCAGCCAAAGCGCCGTTGCCACCTCTTCGATCTGCAAACGGGTGATGATTTTGGATGCCCCTGTGCACGAGGTATAATACCGCTCGGCCGCCTGGGTGGTTAAAATGGCGGTGGTTTTAGGGCCCCATTTGGCAGAAATGGCAAACACATCGCCGCCAGTCAGGCCGCCGGCGGTGTTGATAATCACCGCCTCGGTGCGCCGGCCGGGCTCGGGTCTTGGCATTTTTATTTTTGCGCAGCCTTCCTGAAACAGGTCCTGCAATACTGTATCTTCGCCGCGCCGCTTGAACGAAATGCTGGCATTGCCAATCGAGCGTTCAAGGCGCATCACATTTTCCCATGGCTTGGCATTTTATACAGGCGATCTTGCTTTGCAGTGACGACTAATGTCGCCTGTGCGCGTCGGTAAATCAACAACCGCCGCGACGCCATGCCGGGAAAATCACAAAAATGACCCAAGGCCTATGATCTAGGCACGGTCTGCCTGCATGACGAGCTTTTTGTAATCCCGTAAATCGCCGTCATAATTTTTGGCGCGCCCATCTTTTACCAGCCATAGCTGATCCGCCGTGGCTTCGGCGAGATAGACATCGTGGGTGATGAGCACCACCGCGCCCGGAAAATCATTGAGCGCGTAAATCAAGGCCTCGCGACTATCAATATCCAGATGGGATGTTGGTTCATCGAGAATGAGAACATGGGGTTTGTCGATAGACATAAGGCCCAGGAGAAGCCGAACCTTTTCGCCGCCGGATAATTTTTCAACCTTGGTTTCCACCTTTTCGTAAGAGAAACCCATCTGTGCAGCTTTGCCGCGTGCCTGGCTTTGCGCGGTCCCTTTGGGCAGTTTTTGCATCACATGGTCTAGCACCGATTCACCCGCGGTAAGCTCATCAAGCTGGTCCTGGGAAAAATAGCCAATTTTAAGAGATGCGGAGGCTTTGCGTTTTCCCGCCATCAGGGGAAGACGTTCGGCGATGGACTTCACCAAAGTGGTTTTGCCCTGACCGTTTGCGCCAACAATGGCCACGCGGTCTTCGGGGTCAAGACGAAGGCTAACCCCCGACAGGATTTGCGCCCCCTCGCCATAACCTAAATTCGCATCATCCAATTCCAGCATTGGCGGTGCCAATTTACCTTTGGGTGCCGGAAAGGAAAACGGGGTGGTGCGCTCGGCAATGGGGATGGCAATGTCTTGCATCTTCTCCAGCATTTTAACACGGGATTGCGCTTGGCGCGCTTTGGAGGCCTTGGCCTTAAAACGATCGACAAACGCCTGAAGATGCGCTTTTTCCGCATCCTGTTTAGCTTTTTGCGCGGTTAATTGCGCCGCTTTGACCGCCCGTAATTTCAGCCAGGCATCATAACCACCCGTTGTGATCGTCAATTTTTGGTGCTCTAGCGCCAGCGTATGCGTTACCGAGCGGTTGAGCATTTCGCGGTCATGGCTCACCATAATGACCGTATGGGGATATTTGCGGATATAGCCTTCCAGCCAGGTCGCCCCTTCCAGATCAAGATAATTGGTCGGCTCGTCCAGCAGTAAAACATCCGGCTCGCTGACCAAAACGCCGGCAATGGCGGCGCGCATGCGCCAGCCGCCGGAAAATTCTTTTGTGGCGCGGGAGAAATCGTCAGGCGCAAACCCCAAACCGGAGAGCACAATGGCCGCGCGCGTATCGGCATTCCAGGCATCCATGTCGGTCAGGCGTTCGTAAATTTCGCCCAGGCGGTCCGGGTCCGTTTCGGTCTCGGCGCGGCGCATCAGGGTATGGCGTTCCCGGTCTGCGGCCAGAACAACGTCCATAATGGTATCGTCCGTGGCCTCAACCTCTTGGGCAACCCAGCCCAAACGCGCATTTTTATTCATCCGTATCGACGCATCCGCCACTTTGGATTCTATTTCCTCTCGGATGAGGTTAAGCAGCGTCGATTTCCCGGTGCCATTGCGGCCAATGAGGCCAACCTTCCACCCGGCCGCAATGCGTGCCGAGGCCTTGGTGAACAATGGGCGCCCTTGAACGGCGTAGTCGAGGTCAGTGATGGTAAGCATGCGCGCCTTGTAAGGCGTGGGGCGTCGAAAGCAAATGTAAAGAGGTGCCTTTTTCAGACATAAAACAGGCCCGGCCCGATAAAGGCGCACTCATCGCCGTGATGCAGTTATTGGTGCCTTATAGTTAAATAT
>WFTT01000140.1 GCA_015485335.1 Robiginitomaculum sp. | reverse complement strand
TCGCCCCCATTGATCAGGGCGATGGCCATGGCGGTCAAGAGGATCGAAGCGCGATCGCGTTTTAGCGGTAATGCCGTATCGGAGGCCCAACTGAACCCGGCCCGGCCATCACGCCACAACCACACTGTTTGCGCCGCCTCCCATTCGGTTTCGCGCACAAACAGATTGTCCGAACGGGCCGAACGGCGCCAGTCTATGGCGCTGTGGGGGTCTTCATGGCGGGCACGGCGAAATTGCCAGAAGGTCTCGCCGGGGCCAGATTTTCGCCGCCCATGCAGGCCATGGGCCAGCGAAGTTGCCAGCTTTTTGGCCTCGGCCAGCAAGGCTGGAAACCGGGCCGCCAGATCTTCGGCATCATGCCGGTTGCTGGCCAGTACGGAACGGGGGGGCCGTCGCACTAGGCGATCTCTCGTACCAGACGATCAATCAGGTCCGGCAAAGACAGACCATCAGCGCGCGCCGCAAAAGACAGCGCCATACGGTGTTTCAACACCGGCGCAGCCAGCGCACAAACGTCCTCGACACTGGGGGCGAAACGCCCCTGAAGAAGGGCGCGGGCCCGCACGCCCAGCATCAGGGCCTGACCGGCCCGGGGGCCGGGGCCCCAGGAAACGCCATTTTTGACGTCTTCCAGTGTGGTTTGATCCGGGCGACCAAGACGCACCAGCGCCACAATAGCATCCAGGGTTTTTTCGCCCACCGGCATCTGGCGCACCAGATCCTGAAGGTCCAGCAGGTCTGCGGCTTTTAGCACGGTTTTGGCGGCGGCTTCGCTGGCCCCGGTGGTGGCCAGCAAAATATCGCGCTCGTCAGCTTCATCAGGATAGCTAATGTCGATCTGGAACAAAAAGCGGTCCAATTGCGCCTCGGGCAAGGGATAGGTGCCTTCCTGCTCAATGGGGTTTTGCGTGGCCAGCACATGAAAGGGCCGGGGCAGATCGTGGGCCACGCCGGCAATGGTGACCTGGTGTTCCTGCATGGCCTGCAACAGGGCCGATTGGGTGCGCGGGCTGGCGCGGTTGATCTCGTCGGCCATCAGCAATTGACAAAACACGGGCCCCGGCAAAAACCGAAAATGCCGCTTGCCGGTATCACTTTCTTCCAGAACTTCGGCCCCCAGAATATCGGCGGGCATCAAATCGGGGGTAAACTGGATCCGCTTTTCATCCAGCCCGGTAACCGTGGCAATGGTTTCCACCAGCCGGGTTTTGGCCAGCCCCGGCGCCCCGACCAGCAAGGCATGACCACCGCATAATATAGCATTCAAGGCCAGATCAATGACTTCATTCTGGCCCAGGATCACCTTGCCAATGGCGTCACGGGTACGCCCCAGGGTCTCCACCGCCGCTTCGGCGCGCGTCACAATGGCAGTGTCTTTCATGGTATCAGGCATTGCGCTCAACTTCTTCTCGTTTCTACAATAGGTTTAATCGTTTTTGAGTCCGGAACAAAGGCTTCACTATGGGCACGCGGGACGCCATAAATGTCAATGCCCTGATTGCGGCAGCCCAAAAAAATGCAGGCGATGACGGCCTGCCGCCGGTGCATTTATGGCATCCGGAACGTTGCGCGGATATGGACATTGAAATCCTTCGTGATGGCACCTGGCTGCATGATGGCCAGCGCATTACCCGCCATTCTCTGGTAAAGCTGTTTTCCACAATATTACGAAAAGATGACGATGGCGGCATCTATCTGGTAACCCCGGTGGAAAAGGTGCGCGTGCGTGTGGCCTGCGCCCCCTTTATCGCCATCACCCTGGATGTGCAGGGCGAGGGCGAAAAACAGGTCTTGTATTTTACCACCAATGTTGGCGATGTGGTGCGAGCCGGGCCGGATCGCCCCATTCGGGTAAAGACCGATCCCAAAACCCTGGAACCCACCCCGTTTGTCATGGTGCGCCATGGCCTGGAGGCCCTGATCAATCGGGCGGTGTTTTACCAGATGGTGGAACTGGCGGTGGAGCGCGATCTGGGCAAGGGACCGCAATTGGGGGTATGGAGCGACGGGGCATTCTTTGTCCTGGGCCCGCCGGGTGTGCACCATGACTGAAACGCCGAGCTGGCCGGACCGCCTGATCGCCTGTCTTGATCCGCTGGATGCACCAAAACCACAGCGCCCGGCGCGCTCTGACTTTGACCTGAACGGCAATGGACCACGCCAGCCACCGGATAAACAGGCCGCCGTGCTGGTCCCCCTGATAGAGCGGCCATCGGGCTGGCAATTGCTGTTGACCCGGCGCACAGAGGACATGCCCACCCATGCAGGCCAGATCGCCTTTCCCGGCGGGCGAAAGAGTGACGGAGAAAGCCTGATCGACACGGCCTTGCGCGAATTTGAGGAAGAAACCGGCATTGGCAAAACCCGCGCCCGCCTGCTGGGCCGGTTCGAACGCTATGAAACCGCCAGTGGATTTGACATCACCCCCTTTGTGGCGGTGCTGCAAACCCCCATCACTCCGCGCCCGGACCCGCGCGAGGTGGAGGCGGTATTCGAAGTGCCCTTTGACTTCCTTATGAATATCAAAAATCACCAGCGCCAGTCGCGCTATTGGCAAGGGGCCGAGCGGTATTTTTATGCCATGCCATGGAATGAGCATTTCATCTGGGGCGCAACTGCGGGTATGCTGCGGGCACTGGCTTTGCGTTTAGCAGCCTAACAAAGAGGACACCCCATGTTGCGAATGACCCTGATCGAGATCGTTCTCTTCAGTCTGCCCTTCTCGCTTTTCTTTTTGTATCGCACCTTCATATTGCGCCACCGCATGGCCGAAGGCGATGCATTTGATCCCACGCCCTATCATAAACTGTTTATTCTGGGGGGTGTTTTGGCCTTTGCCGGGTTTTTGTATTTGGCGTTACATCACAAAACTTACCGCGACGGTGAATATATTCCGGCGCATTTAGAAAACGGCAAGGTCGTTCGGGGCAGATTTGTCGAAACGCCACGCGGCGACAATTCGCCCGATACGAGTAATGATCATGAGCCACCCAACCCATCTGGATCCAAAGACAACTGACTGGATGACCGCCAATGCCACCGTTGCGGTGGTCAAGGCGCTCAATGCCGCCAAACCCGACGGTGTGCGCTTTGTTGGCGGGTGTGTGCGCAACACCATTATGGGCCGCCCGGTTGATGATGTGGACCTGGCCACGCAATTAGAACCACAGGCCGTAATGGAGGCCTTAAAGGCCGCCGATATTCAGGCGGTACCCACCGGCCTGGCCCATGGCACCGTAACTGCCGTGGTGGGGGGAAAACCCTTTGAAATCACCTCCTTGCGCAAGGACGTGAAAACCGATGGCCGCCATGCCGAGGTCAGCTTTACCACCGATTGGGCCGAGGATTCCGAGCGGCGGGATTTTCGCTTTAACGCCATTTATGCTGATCCCAAGGACGGTGCCCTGTTTGACCCGCAAGATGGTATCAAGGATGCGCTTGAGGGTCATGTGGCCTTTGTTGGCGATCCGGATACCCGCATTCGCGAAGATTATCTGCGCATTTTGCGGTTTTTCCGCTTTTTTGCCTGGTATGGCGAATCACGCCCGGACCGTGACAGCGTCAAGGCCTGCGCGCGCCTGAAAGATGGCATGACAGACCTGTCGGCGGAACGGGTATGGAAAGAGCTGAAAAAACTGCTCAGCGCCCCCGACCCCTCCAAGGCTTTGCGCTGGATGCGCACCGCCGAGGTGTTACAGGTGATCCTGCCCGAAAGCATTCATGTGGACCGGGCCTGTGCCTTTATCACGCTGGAAAAGGAAATGGGCTGGGCGCCCGATCCGCTATTGCGTCTGATGGCCATGGTCGATGCCCGGCGCTGGTCCAAAATCGCCAACCGGTTAAAGCTCTCCAATGTGGAAAAAAACCGTCTCAAAGCCTGGTATGACGCCGGCGAGGTGGACCCCCATGAAGACTATATGGATGTCTCGCGGCGGTTTTACCGCAAAGTGGTGGCGGGCTTTGTCGATGCCGCCAAAATCGCCATGGCAACGCTGTTTGATCGCGAGCGGCGTAATGTACAGGATCTGATGGAATTTGCCGAAGAATGGGAGCGCCCGGTGTTTCCGGTGCGCGCCAAGGACCTGATGGAAGAGGGCTATCAGGAAGGCCCCGAACTGGGCGATCTCTTGTGGGATATGGAGGATGAATGGATCGCCTCCGGCTTTGCCCTTTCCAAATCAGAGCTGATCGCCAAAATCGGCAATTTTGGCACCGGCGGAAAATCCGGCGGTCAGGGGTAGTGAACTACTATATGCGCTGAACACTCATTTACTGTAGTGCATTTATTCCTAAATCCCACAAATTTTTTGCAACTAAACCAAGTGCAAACGCAACTCCAGACCAACCTAGAAACCATACTCTTTTTCTAAGATCACCCCAAGCCCACTTCCAGAAAGATCGCTGAGAGGTAAAAACTCTCTTATGCATATTCAAATCATTGATTAAATCATCAATCACAGCGGTCATTTTATTGACATCTAGTGGAAGTTGGCTTCCCCCGAAATGTGAAGATCGTTGGCATTTTTCTTCATAAAACTTTTCACAATATGCACCAAAATTCTTCGTCGCAGTTATAGCGAGATCAAAGTCGTCTATTCTAATTGGAGAATGCTCAGCATCGTATTTATTTAGGCGACCTTCTAAATCTTGGGTAAATTTACGAAGATGGTCAAACACCATTTCTTGTATGCAAATCCAACGCCGTGAGGAAGATAGTTGACCTTCCCTTGATCTTTTCAGGTCATCTTTCGACAAGGCAACGCCGAAGTTTTCTTCTGCTTTTTTGTGCAAGCCAGCTATGAATTCTTCAAAAGTTCCTGACATTT
Organism: Robiginitomaculum sp.; assembly: GCA_015485335.1. GTDB lineage: Bacteria > Pseudomonadota > Alphaproteobacteria > Caulobacterales > Maricaulaceae > Robiginitomaculum_B. The sequence goes on along the minus strand of WFTT01000140.1, from coordinate 21,208 downwards.
TTAGCGATCCTTACCCAAACACCCGGCGGATGATTTGCGAGCCAAAATCGCCGGGATTGGCGCGAATGGTGCGTTCCTGTTCAGCCAGATAGTAAAATGTGCCCTTCAGGGCCCCTTTGACCACATGCTGGGTCAGCTTGTCGCTGGCCTGATCCGCATAAGAACCAAGGGAATAGCGCGTGGCCAGGGTTTTGCCGGCCCGCAGCGCGCCGGTGCTGTCCAGTGTAGAGCGAATGACCGGGGTAAAGGCGGTGACCAGCGAGGGTTCCATAGTGCGGCGAAGATATTGCGTGGCGCTGTCATTGGGGCCGCGCACAATGGTGATGGCATCATCCACGCTCATCTCAGTTACCGCGCCTTTCAGTATTTTCTTGCCCTGCGGCATGGCGGCCTCGGCCCCCCGGTTCATGCGTTCCTGTAAATTGTCAAACGGTCCGGCCATGCCCAGTGGTTTGGCCAGTTTGCGTGCCTTGCGCAGGGTTTTGGGCAAAGGAATACGCACCTTGCCATCATCAAAAAAGCCGCCGGGCGCCCCCAATTGGGCCACCACCGCCTCTATGCCGATATCCAGCGCCTGACGCAGGCCCCGGTCCGCATCCAGTAGGCTGAGCCCGCCATGAGCGTTCCGCGTGGCCGGGGCCTGATTATCCTGGGATTGTTTTTTCAGACTGCCCAACAGTTTTTTGAAAAAGCCATCTCCGGCATAAGCCGGCGCGCCGCTGGCCGCCAGAGTGGTGAGCGCCAGTAAAAATGTTCGTCTATGCATCTGGATAATCCTCCGCAGGGGTTATTTACATTGCCAGTTTTCCATGCCCTGGCGGGCCAGTTCATCGGCGCGCTCATTGCCATCATGGCCGGCATGCCCCTTGATCCAATGCCAGGTCACATCGTGACGCGCGGCGGCCTCTTCCAGTTCCATCCACAGATCGGCGTTTTTGACCGGCTTTTTGGCCGCAGTTTTCCAGCCCCGGGCTTTCCACCCGTCCAGCCATTTGGTGATACCATCACGCACATAGGTGGAATCGGTATAAAGATCGATGCGGCAAGGCTGTTTTAACGCCTTTAGCGCCTCAATCGCGGCCTGCATTTCCATGCGGTTATTGGTAGTGTGATCTTCACCACCGCTCAGTTCGCGCTCATTGCCATTCCAATGCAGCAAGGCCCCCCAGCCGCCGGGACCGGGATTGCCAGAACAGGCACCATCGGTGTGTATCGTAATATGTTTTTTGCCCATGACCCTATCCGGTTTTGGTCACCATAGGGCCTGCCGGGTAGGGCGTAAATGGGGCTAGTGCGTGGGCGGGGTATCCAGCCGCAATTCGGTAATCGGGGTGCCGGGGCGGGCCGTATTGGCATTTGTGCGCCAACGGCACCCCATGGTGATGCCGCGCCCGGGCGGGTGCTTTAATTTGGTAAATTCAAAGGAACAGGCCCGGCTTTCCCCACCCAAGGTCACGGCCCTGGCCTGAATGGTTCTGGTGCGCCCATACCGGCGTACATCATCCAGTTGCGCCTGTAAAAAGGCCCGGTCGACGGGTCGCCAAAGGCTGATAAAATCATGATCGCGCAAGGCCCGGCCACTGAGTTGGCGCAGCCATTTACCGGTCCAGCCAAACAGATAATGACAACCATCGGCATGATGCAGGGTAAAAGCTCCGCTGGCGCGTTGCGAAAGGGGGCTTTGCAGGGAAACAGACGTCACGTTCTCACCAATATCTTAGGTCGCGGGTAACCATTTTAACATTATGCTGAGGCAAATCAGCGTGGGTTCTGATGGATCATCGCAAAGTTGATGCCGCCTGTGCATTGGCAAAACTGATCCGCAATGGAGCGTTTCTCTATTCCAGGGGGAAGTGCGCCACCTGCGCCTTCCCCTAAAAGGGAAGTCACCAAGGGAGCAAACACATGGGCGTACCAGCCCGACACATCACACCAGTTCAGCGTCTGCGCAAACGCATGGGGGTGCTGTTTGTCATCACCCTGTGGTTTGGATTTGCCAGCATGGCCCAGGCCGGCGGCGAATGTTGCAACACTTGTTGCCAACATAAAAAGAATCATGTGATCCGTGTTCCCGGCATTTCGGTCACCGGCCCCAATGTTAGCGTTTCCACCCCCGGGGTATATGTAAACAAGGGCGGCGTAGCGATACAGAACACCTTTACCGGCGGTGGCGGCGGCTTTTTCATTGGCGGCGGTGGCTCTTTTGGTCGTACGATTATTTCCAGTGGCGGCGGCGGCTTCATTGGTGGCGGCAGTACGGCCAGTATAATTTCCAACCTGAATGTCGAGGCCGACGCCGAGGCCAGCACTGAACAGGTCGCGGTGCCCTATACCGAAACCATCACCAAAAACCGCTGGGTTGAAGATGTGTTTGTGCTGCGCGCGGTATGTATAGACGACAAGGGCGTGCCCCATCCGGCCTCGCGGCCAGACCCCAGCGATCAGGTGCCCCCGACCTTCGAAGGCGAGCTGTTTCGCTGTATGGCCGGAACCAGCATGCAGGTCACCCTGGGCCGTTATACCGACGGCCAGAGTCGATATGACAATGCCTCGACCATGGTGTGCGCCAAGGGCGAAGCCCTGCGCCACAGCATTGGCGGCCAGTTAACCTGTGCCCCGCAAGAGCCACGGCGCAATTGCAATGAACGCTCACTATTGCGCAAATATGGTCCCGGTATCAAAGTGGTGCGTCTGCGCCATCAGGAACAATATACCGAACAGGTGACCCGCACCCGTATGGAAACCCGCGCGTCTTCATCAGCATCGGCGTCAGCCAGCGCCTCGGCCAGTACCCGCCTGATCCTGAATGGCGGCGTTGGTAATTAATCCGACGCCCCATAACGAAACTGCCCGGTAAGTGTCCAGTTGGACGGCATATCGGTTTGTTGTGGCCCCATGCCAATATTATGGACAATCTGTACGCCGTGGCGATCCGTGGCAGTGGCCACCACAATGCCCGTATGGGGCAGATTATGCGGCAGCATCCAGGTCAGCACATCACCAACCTGAAAATCCACCGCCTTGCCGTTTTGCATGACATTGGCCCCTTGGCGGGTAAAAAAGGTATTCAGATTAGGCACCCGGCGGTGATCAATATTACTGTCCGGGCGGCTTAGGCCCCAAATGTTGGGATAGGCCGAAAAGTTGGCCAACATATCTTCGTGCACCAATTGTTGAAGATCCACCCCCAGGGTCCGATAGGAACGGATCACCACATCGGTGCAAACCCCCTGGGATGCGGGGACATCTCCGCCGGGATAGGCAATGGAAAGATAGCGTCCATCATAGCGCACATTATGCTTGGTGCGCTCCAGCGCCGCCCGGGCTAGTTTTTCCCCAAAGGTTGAGGCATCGGTCGGCGCCGTCGAGGAAAGCACAAAAAACAAAACAAGATTGTATAGGGATAAAGATCGCATGGCATGGTCCTGTCTGCGTCCCCCTATGACAGCAGACCCACCAAGCATGGCCAGTTTATGACGTCTTTATGGTCAGTTATTGAGAACCGGTTTCGACCGTATGGAAGGTCGCCGAATTGCCAACCGCGGTGGCCGTAGTCACCAATGCCCCGCCAGAGCCGGTATTAACCGACGAACTGGCCACGATTGTACCTGCATTGGTCTGACGGTTATTGGCCGTAATGCCGCCGCCGCAGGTGGAACAGACAAAGCCCGATACCGCATTGCCAAAGGCCGTGGCGCTGGTCACAAAATCAGTGATCATGGTATCATTACCAACGCCGCCATCGGCGGTACCGCCGGTAAAAGTGGCTGTGGCCTCAACCCCGCCATCATTATTCTGAATATTGGCCATATCAATATCAGAGCCAATATTGGACACCAGATTGGAATTGGCTACCGCATAGGCGGTCGAGGCATTCCAGCCCTGCCACAGATCCAGCGTCACATCAGAGCGCGCATCAATCTGCGCCGAATTGTTCTGATCGGTTACCACCTTGGCATAACCATAGGAGTTCTCAACATTATAGGCATTGCCGGTGGCCGTTGCCGTGGAGATCACATCTTCACCATCTGGCGAGTTTACCTGCGCCCGGGCGCTGATGCTGGTGCCAAAATTACGCTGGTTGGCGTCCACGTCCAGGGTAGTGCTTTCGCCGCCGGCAGTGGCGGAATTGCCGATGGAGGTGGCGGTAATGGTCGCCGTATCTGCCAACAGACCTGCACTTAATGAGGCATCTGACGATACAGAAGCATTATTGGTCTGCCCGGCCCAGGCGGTGATGCGATCGCCGCCCCAGGTCTCGTACGAAATCGCATTGGCCACCGCCGTGGCGGTAGAGGTGGGATTAAAGGCCCAGTTATCCGCCGTTACGTCTGAGATGGCGCTTTGGGTGGCATTGGCCCCCACAGTTTGTTCAGACACCGCATCAATGGTGCCACAACAGGTGGTGATGGTGGCCGAATTACCAAAGGTGGTGGCAATGGAATCCAGCGCTTCGCTGGCCGAATTGACGCGGATCACTGATTGCGCACTGCCGGCCCCGTTCAGGGTCTGGGTGTTATTCAGGGTCAAATTACCGGTATCGACCTGCACGGACAGGGTATTGCCCAGCGCGGTCGCTGCGCCCAGCACAGAGAGCACATCAACAGAGACGACATTCAGACCAGCGGTGAAGGGGTCATTGTCCAGCTGGACATTAATGACCTCAGTCGTATCGCCCGCGTAGGCCACGCCGCACAGTCCGGTCGCGGCGGTCGTGCCAGCGAGAAGGATCTTGGCGAGTAAACGCATTATTGCTTTCCTGATTGTCATAGGCGGTCACAAAATTTCCCGTCAGCCCTATGGTGCCAAGGGGGTCACTGAAATTACAGATGTCCGGGCCGCTGACGCCATATAGATTGGCCGACATTTCCAGCACCGCCCGTTCGATCACCGATCGCACGGCCAGTTGCACCGGTTCCAGCGCCCGGGTACCGGCGCTGATATCAATAATGTTCTGATTGTTGAAAAAGGCAAAAATCCCGGCGCCGATTTCGCGCCCAATGATCTGTTTCTGATAGGAAATGACATCAACCACTTCCAGCGAGCGGGTTTCCACCAGTCGCAGATCCAGCCCGATATTGAGCACATAGGTTTTGGCGTTCAAAAACCCCTTGGGGTCATTAATGTCTACATCGCCGCCATAGGCATCAATACCCGAGGAGGAGATATTGTAATTCAGCTCGGTAATGCCACCGACCAGATAAAAGTCAGACCCCGGCACGGAACCGGCCTTGATTTTACGATAGCTGTTATCATCGCCATCACCGATCAGCTTGTTATTGGCGTATTTCAATTCCAGCTCTGACACTGATGTATCATAGCGCTCGACCAGCCGGGCCCCGGCCTTGGCAAAGGCGGATATGGCCATCAAAGAGGCACCTTGTGTAATTTTGGCACCACCCTCGGGTTCCTGTTTGCCGGTATAGTCCAAAATACGGCCCACCGCGATGCGCGGGGCCACCACATTGCCGGAGCTGGCATATTGGCCCATACAGGTCAGCGCCGCCGAATAGGGCGTTGGGTTGGCGGTCACCGGGGCATTGCCAATGGGTTTGGCATAAAGCCCGTTACGACCAGCCACGGTAGAGGTACAGGCGCTGAGCGCCATGGCACCGGCCAGCAACAGCGCCGGCGCGCGGCGGCGACGAACCGCAGAAAGAATGGAAACCCTAGTCATTGAGTTGAATGTCCCCATTAAGCTCTTCATGTGCAGCCCCCGCGCCCTCGACGGGTTGCCATGTTTGTGTCGCCGAATTGGCCGCCGCCACAAAAGGACCATCGGCAGCAATCGGCGGCACAAAGGGTGTGGTTTGGGTTGCCCCGTTTAAATTGACGGTCTGGTCGCCATTATTGATCTGTGTGGAATCGATGATCACGGTGTTCCAGCTACCCAGTGTGACCACGTTAAGCTGATTGCCGATGGCCCCGGCCCCGCCAAGACCACCAACGCCGCTGGTGCCAAAATTGCCACTGCCAAAAAAGCTGCCGCCCAGCCCAAGAGACAGATTTGACTGGCTGCCCAAAAACATCCGTCCGTTCACAATGGTGCGATTGCCATTGGCATCGCGGGTTCTGGCGTCAAAGGGCTGGTTAAAATCATTGTATGACTTGCCATAAGGCACATTAAACTGGCCCGCGCTTTGGGCGACCTGGGCCAGCGCCATTCCCGGCATGGCGACCAAACCCAGCATGGTCATGGCCAAACCGGTCTTTATGCAGGATAAAAAAGGGTACACGTATGTTGGCTGTGTTCTCATACACCCTTCCTGAACCACAAATGTTGATATTGTGTTAGCCATGTTAAGAAGACCAAAATTAGGATCGTTTGAATGACGCAATTGCCCAAAGAACCGGTATTTGGTGACATTCCCCAGATCATTCTTGGGCTGTGTGGTGTGATCATTCTGATCAGTGTCCTGGTGCTGTTGGCACCAATGCCCCTGTCAAACTGGATTTTGGGCGCCATGGCCGTGCAGATCGGCCCCGAACAACTACCCCGACCCATAGGACCATATCCGGCCTATGCGCTGCATGTTTTTGTCCATGGCGGCTGGTTGCATTTGGGCATGAATATATTGGGCCTGTTGGCCTTTGGTGCGCCCATTGCCCGGTGGCTGGGTTCCAGTTTTGGCCCCCGTAATGGTGCATTGGCGTTTTTGCTGATCTTTTTCCTGACTGCGATGGCTGGTGCCTTGACCGAAGGGGCGGCGGTTATCCTTGGCAATGCGCCGGGGGCAGTGCTGGTCGGGGCATCAGGGGGATTAATGGGCCTGATCGGCGTGCTGGTCCGTCTGAATTATGGCCGTGAATACATACCCCTGCCCCTGTTTTCACGACCGGTTCTCATGGCCGCCCTGCCCTGGGTTGGTTTGAATGTGCTGGTGGCGTTTTTCGGCATGCCCGGGGTTTCGGCCGCCGTGGCCTGGCCGGCCCATCTGGGGGGATTATTTGCCGGTATGGTGCTGGCCGGACCCTTTGCGCCCAGGCGTTGAATTGCGCCCTTTAAGCTCGCCATTTGGGCGATTTTGCAATCTGTGCGATAATACCCCTCGTATAAACGCAGGGAGGGAAGTATGAACGCGGAAGCCATATTGCAAAGCAAAGGCCATGAGGTGGTCACCATTGCCCCCGAAGACACCATGTTGGAGGCAGCAAAAGTACTGGATCAACACCGGATCGGCGCGGTGGTGGTTACCGAAACCAATGGCACGGTTTGCGGCGTCCTTTCGGAACGCGACGTTGCTCGCCAGGTTGCCCGTCAGGGCATGGATGCCCTGCAACGCCCGGTCAGCGAGGGCATGAGCCGAAATGTCATCACGGCCAAGCTGGACGACAGTCTGGATACGCTATTATCGCGGATGACCGATCGCCGGGTGCGCCATTTGCCGGTCATGGACCGGGGCAAGCTGGTCGGCGTGATCTCCATAGGTGATGTGGTAAAGCGCAAAATCATGGAAACCGAGGCCGAAGCCGAGGCCATGAAGGCCTATATTACGGCGGGTTAAGCGGGCTCAATCCCGCAGCAGCGCATTAATGCCGGTTTTGGCGCGGGTGCGTTCGTCCACGGTTTTGACGATCACGGCACAGGCCAGTGATGGCCCGCCCTTGGGGTCCGGCAAGGTGCCCGGCACCACCACCGAATAGGGCGGCACTTCGCCCCGGGTAATTTTGCCCGTAGCACGATCCACAATCTTGGTGCTCTGGGTGATGAAAACGCCCATGGCCAGAACCGAACCTTCGCGCACAATCACCCCTTCGACCACTTCGGAGCGCGCGCCGACAAACACATTATCCTCGATAATCACCGGATTGGCCTGTAATGGCTCCAGCACGCCGCCAATGCCGGTCCCGGCCGAGATATGACAATGCGCCCCCACTTGCGCGCAGGAACCGATCGAGGCCCAGGTATCCACCATAGTGCCTTGCCCCACATAGGCGCCAATGTTCACAAAAGACGGCATCAACACCACATCCGGGGCAATATAGGCCCCGTGGCGCACACTGGCCGGGGGTACCATGCGAAAGCCGGCTTTGGTGAAGTCTTCTTCGCCCCAGTTCGCGGTTTTCAGGGGAACCTTGTCCCAGGCATTGCCAAAGCCGGTATGTTCGAACACCTGCATTTCGTTCAGTCTGAAACTGAGCAGCACCGCCTTTTTCAGCCAGGCATGGGTGGTCCAGCCCCCCTTGCCGTCCGGAGAGGCCACCCGCAAGGCGCCGCTGTCCAGCGCATCAAGCGCCTGGCCGACCGCCGCGCGGGCCGGGCCATCCGTATCGCCATTATCCCAAATGGCATTGACATCCGTCTCAAGTTGCTGGGCGTCCATAGACCTTTATTCCTTTATGGCCTGCACCAGAAATCCGGCCAGATCCCCGGTGGTAAAATGCACATGGTCATGGTCATCTTCGGCCCCGGCAGGGCGCGCCCCTTCGGGCTCGTGGGACCAATCCTTGTTTGAATGCACCAAAATGGTGACAAAGCCCAGAGCGTGCGCCGGTTCCAGATTGCGGGCCATATCCTCGATAAAAGCGGCGCGGGCCGGATCCACCTTCACCGTTTCCAGCAAATGCGTATAGGCGGAGGGCTGGGGCTTGGGCACAAAGCCAGTGTCTTCAATGCCGATAATTTCATCAAACATATCATCCAACCCGCGGGCGGCCAGCACCCGATGGGCATGTCCGCGCGAGCCATTGGTGAACACAATCTTGCGCCCCGGCAGCGCCGCAATGGCCCCCTGCAAGGCCTGATCCACACTGAGGGGGGACAGGTCAATATCATGGACAAAGTCCAGATAACTTTCCGGCTCGATATGATGCTCCTGCATCAGGCCACTCATGGTGGTGCCATGTTCGGCATAATAGGCCTTTTGAATTTTGCGGGCCTCGGCCGGGGCCAGGCCCAGCAGGTCGGCAACATACTGGGTCATACGCCGGTCAATCTGCGCAAACAGATCGGATTCCGGCGGATAAAGCGTATTGTCCAGATCAAACACCCATTCGCGGGTCTGGCGCAGGCGATGCTTCATCGCCGCAACCCCGCCAGCACATCCACTTTGGCAAAGTCCTCAGAGGCCAGATTGATGGTCATGCCTTTACCGCTTTGATTTTTATAAAGCCGGAAAGGGCGTTCTTCATAACCGCGCAAGGCACATTTTGACTTGCCGGTAATGGCGAACAAAACATCCGACACGCAAAAGTTTTCATTGGCCATCAATAATGGGCGTTCGGCGTCACGCTCGATGATCCCGGCATACAGATAGATGGATTTGTCTTTTACCAGCCCGCTCAGCAAAGAGGTGCAGGCCTTGGGCGCAATTTTCCACCAGCCCCGGCTTTCCCAGCTGCGCCCCTTGCGCCGGCCATAGGCGGTCCAAACCGGCAAGGAGGTTTTATTACAAACCCGCAGGCCCGTTTTTGCCAGATTTTCCCGGGCTGCCGTTTCCAGGGCATCAATCAAAGTGCCCGGATCAGGCCGCGTTGTGATTTTGCGCGAAACCAGAAACTTGCGAATTGCCGAGCGGGTGCGCCGCCCATCATAACCGTCAATAGAGCGTATGGGATAGCCATTATCACTGAGCAGACGCTGGATACCCGCCAACTCGGCCCGTTTGCCAAAGCTTGCCGGCTCGGCCAGCACCGTACGCCCGCCATTGGGGGGATGCACGTCGATCACGTTGAAATTGCGGGTGTGCAGACCCAAAGCGGCGCAATCTTCCTTGCCATCCAGCGAGAAATTACCGGTATCATCAACGCACAAAGCCTTGGTACCGCCCCATTGCTGGCGGCCGCCCGCATGGACCTCTGATGAATAGCCATAGGCATAATAGGGCTTGTCACTGAACGGGGCGGGCATAACCACCCGGCATTGACCGGGGCGCAGGCGCACCCAGCCCTCGGTGCGAATATGCTTGCCCTCTGGGCTGCCGGTGGCCAGATAAATGATATAACTGGTTTCGTTACAAACTTCCTGCCCAATGGCCAAGGCATGGCGAGGCATCAGCCAGGACACAAGGACCAACAGGAAAAATACAAAACTGGCAATGATCGGGTGTGTTCGCATACGCGGCTCGCCACATGATTCTGGCCCGTCAGGCTAGACCTATTTCTTTGCCTAGACCAGAGAGAAAATATCAGCGCGCAATTGCGCCATGCCTTCGCCCTTGACCGCCGAAACGGCGGCCACGCGGGGATAGGCGGCCGGGCGTTTTTCAATGGCGCGCCGGGTGCGTTCCAATACGCTTTGGCGCTCGCTCTGCTTGATTTTATCCAGCTTGGTCAGCACCACTTGATAGACCGCGGCGGCCTCGTCCAGCATGTCCATCACCGCCAGATCGCTGGATTTGATGCCATGGCGCGAATCGACCAGCACAAACACCCGGCGCAAAGCGGCCCGGCCGCGCAAATAATCGCGGGTCAGCGCACTCCATTTCTCAATCGCGGTCTTGGAAGCCCGCGCATAACCATAGCCCGGCAGGTCCGCCAGCATCAGCCGTTCATCCAGATTAAAGAAATTCAGCTCGCGGGTGCGCCCCGGCGTGTTCGAGGAACGCGCCAGGTTTTTACGAAAGGTCAGGGCATTAAGCAGGCTGGACTTGCCCACATTGGAACGCCCGGCAAAGGCCACTTCAGGCAGATTGCCACCCGGCAAGCTGTCCAGCGAGACCGCGCCCATGACAAAGTCACAAGGGCGGGAGAAAAACACCCGGGACGCCTCCAGCACATTTGGATCGTAATCCGCCTCGCCCGTCGCCCCGGTCAGCTCGCCTCTCCCTTATCATTCTTGCCCATTCTACGCTTCAGTTTTGCCAACACCTTGTCAAAGGGCGTTTCCACACCGTTCTTGCGGGTAATGACATATTGCTGGATCAAGGACAGGAAATTGTTCCACGCCCAGTAAATCACCAGACCGGCAGCAAAGGGAGCCAGCATGATGGTGAAAATCACCGGCATGAAGGCAAAAATGCGTCGCTGCATTGGGTCCGGTGCCGGCGGGTTGAGCAATTGTTGTGCCCCCATGGTCAGCCCCATGATCAGCGGCCATATGCCCACGGCCAGAATGGCCCCAAAAACCGGCACGCCGGTGGGATCCCATGGCAACAGGCCAAACAGATTGCCGATATGGGTGGGATCCGGCGCCGACAGATCCTTGATCCAGCCAAAGAAGGGCGCATGACGCATCTCGATAGAGATATAGAGGGTTTTATACAGCGCATAAAAGATCGGGATTTGCAGCAGCATAGGCAGACACCCACCAACTGGATTGACCTTTTCGCGCTTGTACAGCTCCATGGTTTCCATTTGCATGCGCTGGGGGTCGTCTTTGAACTTGGCGCGCAGCTCTTCCATCTTGGGCTGCAAGGCCTTCATGCGTGCCATCGAGGCATAAGAGCGATTGGCAATGGGAAAGAAAATAATCTTGATAGCCAGCGTCAGCAGTAAAATGGCGATACCGAAATTGCCAACCAGACCATAGAAAAAGTCCAGCGCATTAAAGTATGGCCGGGTCAGGAACCAGAAGATCCCCCAGTCAATGGCCATATCAAAGCGGGTGACACCCTGGTTGTCCTGATAGGCCTGCAACACCTTGTATTGCTTGGCACCGGCAAAGAATTTCTGTTCCACCGATATGCTTTGCCCGGGCGCAATGGTTTTGGCATTCAGGCGATAATAGGCCTCAAACACCGTATCGCCGGCGCTGCCCTTGAAGGTGCGCACCTCGGCATCAATCTGTTCGTCCTGGGGCGGGATCATCACCGCCAGCCAGTATTTGTCGGTAAAGCCGAGCCAGCCACCGGTGCCGGTGTTTTTGGTCCCGCCATCCTTGGCCAGCTTGCGGTATTTCAGTTCCACCACCTTGTCACCAACCACGCCAATGGCCCCTTGGTGCAGGATAAAGCCGGAACGATTCTTCATTTTTTCTTCGCGGCTGGCGTTTTTGGGTAAAAAGGTCGGATCACCATAGCGGCGCACCACCCCGGCCGGGGCAATGGTGCGGGTGGTCTCACCCTCATTGCGAACCGTATCGGCAATGGTGAACATATATTGCTCATCAACGCTGATAGTGCGTTCAAAAATCAGCCCTTCGGGAGAACGATATTGCAGGGTGATCGGGGTTTGGGGGGTCAGCACTTCGCCCTTGATCAGGGTCCAGTGGGTATTCAGACCCGGCAGGGTGCTGTTGGCGCCTTCATCAGCGGCCCGCCAGCCAAAATTGGAAAAATAACCGCCGCGGGATTTGCGCGGGTCCAGCAACACCACTTCGGCGCTGTTGGGGTCCATATCCACGCGAAACTTGCGCAACAGCAAATCATCAAACCGGGCACCGTCCAGATTGATGGAACCATCCACCGACGGGGTGGCAATCCGCACCCGCGGATGGGCGCGCAAGGCGGCATCACGGTCCAGCACCACCGGAGCGGCATCCACCTCATTGGTGCGCGGCGCAACAGGGGTGCTTTGCGTCTGCACCTTGGCGGCCGCCTCGCGGGCAGCCCGTTGCCGTTTGGCCGCCGGATCAATGACCAGCATCTGGTAAATCAGCAACACACCGAGAGCCAGTGCGATGGCGAGAAAAAGATTACGTTGTTCGCCCATGGGCGCAAATTCCTTGATCTTGGACCACGCCTTAGGGCGTACGCCTATGGTTGGGTGAAGATTTATTCGTCTTCTTTTGCGGTACGCTTATCAATGCCCCTTTGACATCGTCAAGCAAAGCCTGCCAGGGCCGGGGCCTGGTGCCTGCTCTGGCAATGAACACATAGTCCCATCCGGGGCGCCCATAAAGGGGTAAAAGTGCGCGGGCGGCCTCTCTAAGGCGTCTTTTACAGCGATTACGGGCCACCGCATTGCCAACTTTGCGGCTGGCGGTAAAACCGATGCGCACCTGATCACCGGCCAATGGCGATGGGCGTGCCTGAACGACGACGCCCGGCCGTGCGGCAAACGCACCCCGGGCAACGTACAAAAAGTCTTTGCGTATTTTCAGACGCGCGAGCGCCAACGGCTTTACGCGCTTAGGATTTTGCGGCCACGGGCGCGGCGGCGGGCCAGAATCTGGCGACCGGCTTTGGTGGCCATGCGTGCACGAAAACCATGACGGCGCTTGCGCACAAGTTTACTAGGCTGATAAGTGCGTTTCACGAGCTTGTCTCCACGGATGCACGCTGTATTGCGCGCGAGCGGCGGCTTGTACGCCAATGGCCTTGCTCCCGTCAAGCGCAATCGCTGAAAGATGCACGCAAAAAACAAGGAAATACATGTCCCGTTTTCAAAACCCCCGCAAGCTGGCCATTCGCTTTGGTCCGGTGCTGGCCATCCTCCTGGCGCTGGTCGCGTTTTATGCCCTGGGCCTGAATACCACCATCAGCACCAAAGGCTTTGCCGCCCATTATGAAACCATAATGAATTGGCGGGCGGATCATCCGGTGCAAAGCGCCCTGATCTTTATAGGTATTTATGTGGGCGTGGTGGCCATATCGGTGCCAGCCTCGTTATGGCTGAGCGTGCCGGGCGGCCTGTTGTTTGGCTGGTTCATTGGCGGTTTTCTTAGCTGGATCGCCTCCATTGTTGGGGCCACCCTGGCCTTTTTGGCAGCACGCACAGCATTGGACCCCGCAAAGGATAGTGGAGACGCCAGCCATTATGCCCGCTTCAAGGCCGGGTTCGAACGCAATGCCTTTAGTTATATTATCGTTCTGCGCCTGATGCCCTTGCCATTTTTTGTGGTCAATTCGGCGGCCGGGGCGTTTCACGTCAAGGTACGCACCTTTGCCGCGGCCAGCGCCATTGGCCTGATCCCGGCCTCGTTTTTGTTTGCGGCTCTGGGGGAAAGCGCCGGTGATATATTACGGGCCGGTGGGTCGCTGGACATGAGCTTTTTTCAAGACCCAAAAATTATCGCCGTTTTTATAGGCTTTGCCTTCTTGTCTTTACTGCCATTTATCATCCGGTATTTTCGTAAAAATGATAATTTATAAGCCCGCGCTATAGGTCTATACCGAATAGGTTGTATAAGCGTGCTGAAGGGGCAGGTGTTGAGCACATCAATACATAATCAAGACGAAACTGTGGACCAGACCCCCAAGGCCCAGGGCAGCCTTGGCAGGCGTCTTCTGGTGCTGACCGTATTGTTTGTGATGCTGGCGGAAATCATGATTTTCCTGCCTTCGGCCGCCGCCTTTCGCAGCAATTGGCTGCAATCGAGGGTACAGGCCGCGCGCCTGGCCGCCATTGCGGTCGAAGTGGCCCCCGACATGAAAGTCAGCGATGAAATTGCCAACCGCCTTTTGGCCACCGCCGGGGTCAAGGCCGTGCGAATGGAACGCGACGGCATTACCGAAATGATCCTGCGCGCCCCCAGCCAGAACATGCCCTATGGCACGGTGGATATGCGCAATCCATCCACCCGCCGGGCCATTATTGATACCTGTGATACCCTGTTTATGCCCAAAGAGCGATTTTTGCGCATTCTGGATACCATGGGGCCGAACAGCACTGATATTATTGATGTGCTGGTTTCCGAGAGCGATTTGCGCGATGAACTGATTGCCTTTTCCATCCGCACGTTGATTTTTTCGGCCATTATATCCGTGGTCTCGGCAGCATTGATCTATGGGGCGCTGATCTTTGTCTTTGTGCGCCCCATGCGGGATCTGTCTTTGGCCATGGCGCGGTTTCAAAAAACCCCCGAAGACCCGCAAAGCGTCATTACCCCCTCGGGCCGGCGCGATGAGATCGGCCGGGCCGAAGAAGATCTGGCCAAAATGCAAAACGAGCTGCGCGCCGCCCTGGAGCAGAAAAACCGCCTGGCCGCCCTTGGCGAGGCGGTGGCCAAGATCAATCATGATCTGCGCAATATCCTGACCAGTGCGCAACTGGTTTCAGACCGTCTGGCGACCTCCGATGATCCCAAGGTGCGCACCATGGGCGAACGGTTGGTGCGGGCGATTGATCGCGGGGTGGCCCTGTGCCAGAGCACCTTGCGCTTTGGCAAGGCCGAAGAAGAGGTGCCGCAAAAACAGGATGTTGACCTGTCTCAGGTACTGAGCGACGCCATGAATGACGCCTGTTCCGAAAGCTGTAACATAGAATTTGATAATGGGGTTGGTGAAGGGGTTACGGTGTCGGCGGATCCGGACCAGCTATATCGCATCATCCTGAATCTGATGCGCAATGCGGTTCAGGCCATGAATGGCGAAGGCAAAATCACCGCCAAGGTCGACATACGCGAGCATTCCATCGCCCTGACCCTGGCCGATACCGGCCCCGGCATCCCCCAGAATTTGCGCGATCGCCTGTTTAAACCCTTTAGCGCCAGCACCCGCAAGGATGGTTCCGGCCTGGGCCTGGCCATTGCGCGCGAGCTGGCCCGCAAGCATGGCGGCGATGTCACCCTGGTACGCACCGGCAAAAGCGGCACCGTGTTTGAACTGGTCCTGCCAAGGGGCAAGGATTAAGGCAAGCGCCGCCCCTTACGGTGTCAGCGCCTTGCCCTCGCGCCGTGGATCGGCCCCGCCGACCAGCGTCCCATCGACCTGACGCACAATGGTATGCAGACCAGAGCCTTCGCCACGGGTTTCCTTGATCTGGTGGCCCATGGCAACCAGCGCCGGGATCAAGGCCGGATCAGCGCGAGGCCCCTCGATACGGGTGATGTCGCCTCTGGCCACCACATTAGGCAAATCAATGGCCTGTTGCGGGGTCAGGCCCCATTCCAGCACACCCACCAGGGTTTTGGCGGTATAGGCGATAATGGAATTACCACCCGGCGAGCCGGTACCCATGTAAAAACTGCCATCCTGGTTCAGCACCAAAGTGGGTGACATGGATGACCGCGGCCGTTTGCCCGGTGCCGGCGCATTGGCCAGCAAATTGCCGTCCTTGTCATAGGGCGAGCGGGCAAAATCGGTCAGTTGATTGTTCAGCAAGAAGCCATGGGTAAAACGTTTGGAGCCAAAAAGCGATTCTACCGTGGTGGTCATGGTGACCACATTGCCGGCCCCGTCCACGATGACAAAATGCGTGGTGCCCGGCACTTCGGCAGTATTATCCTTGCCCCATTTTTTCAGCTCTTCCGGGCTGAATACCTCTTCGGGGGGGCCAGGTTCAGCATGGACAATGGCCCGGTCCGGCGAGATCAGCGCCGCGCGGCGGGCAAGATAGTCCGGGTCCAGCATGCCTTTGATCGGCACCGGCACAAACGCATCATCGGCAACATACTGGTCACGATCTGCATAGGCCAGACGCTGGGCCTCGATAAAGTAATGCCAGTTTTGCGGGTCTGCCGCCCCGGCGGGGGTAAAGGTTTCGTGGGCCAAGACATCCATAATGTAATTGATCGCCATACCACCGGAAGAGGGTGGCGGCGCGCCACAAATTGTCTTGTCTTTATAGGGACGACAGATCGGCACCCGCTTGCGCGCATGATAGGCCGCCAGATCTTCCACCGTTAAGGTGCCCGGGCGCGGCTGCAAATGCGCCGCCGCGGCAATATCGGCCGCAATGGGGCCTTCCAGCAAGGCCCGCGGATTGGCCGCAATGGCCCGCAGAGTATCGGCATAATCCGGGTTTTTGCGTATATACCCCGCCGGCAAGGTGGAGCCATCGGGCAGGAAGAAATAGGACCGCGCCGCGGCATTTTCATCCAGATGCACACGGTGGGCATAGTTTTCAAGCAACATGGCCAGACGGTCCGGCACTGCAAAGCCCTCGTCGGCCAGCTTGATACCCGGTTCGAACCCGGCTTTCCACGGCAGGACACCAAATTCGCTATGGGCCAGGGACAGCATATCGATGGCGCCGGGCACCCCGACCGAATGCCCGGAATTGACCGCCTCTAAAAAGGGAAGCGGTTGGCCATCTTCGCCCAGAAACATTTGTGCACTGGCCCCGGATGGCGCGGTTTCGCGCCCATCAAAAGAGGTAATCGCCTTGGTCTTGGCATCATAATAAAGCATGAAGGAGCCGCCACCCAGACCGGAGCTCTGGGGCTCGACCAGCCCCAAAACCGTCTGCACCGCCACCGCCGCGTCCACCGCATTGCCGCCCTGGCGCAAAATCTGCAATCCCGCCTCGACCGCCATCGGATTGGCCGCCGCCACCATGCCACCCACAGGCAGAGGGCCAGGCTTGGCCGCCTCGGTCCTGGTTTCCTGTGGTCCCGAACAGGCCGCCAGTCCGAGCCCAAACCATAGTACCAACAACATTACCAAACGCGACACGGGGGGATTTAATTTCATCGGGGACTCTCCATTTTCGCAAAAAATATATACATATGAAAAAACAAAGTAAACGGCATAATATTTTTTGACTTTGCCGTAATTTTCGTTATTTATCCAGATAAATTGCATAATATACGGATAATTGCCGAAATGGATCATATTGACAAACAGATTGTGGGCATCGTCCAAAAGGATAGCCGTAGCTCCAGCGCACAGATTGCCGAGGCCGTTGGCGTCTCGGTTTCCACGGCCAATGAGCGGGTCCGCAAACTGTCAAATGCCGGCATTATCAAGGCCTGGTGCGCCGTATTGGACCCGGCCAAAGTTGGCAATACGGTTTGCGCCTTTGTCTATGTGGATATGGATTATGAAGGCGAGGCCGAGGCTTGTAGCGCCCTGTGTGCGATGGATGAAGTACAAGAAGTGCACCATATTAGCGGGGCGCATTCCTATTTGCTCAAAATCAGACTGGCCGATAATGAGACCCTGCAATCCCTGTTGAATGACAAGATCAAAGCCTTGGCCGCGGTGCGCCACACCGAAAGTATAATCGTGTTGCAAAGCGTAAAAGAAACGCCGCAAATGGTGGTGTCATGAAGCCCGGCACCCCAACCCCTTCGACATTTTTCGAACTGGCCAACCGCGTGGTGGCCACGCTGGATCAGTATCGCCAGCACAGCCAAACGGGCGAAGAAAAAGTATTGCGCCATACCGCCGTGGGGCCGTTAACGCAAACGCTGGATCTGGAAAAATGGATCCGCACCGGCGGGTTGGACCACACCAATCTGGAAGACTTTCTGGCCCCGTACCTTGCCGCCAGCCAGCATGTGCACAGCCCGGCCTTTATTGGACATCAGGTCGCCATCCCCCACCGCGGCGCCATAATGGGAGACCTTATCCATGGCGTCACCAACAATGCCATGGCGGTTTACGAAATGGGGCCATCGGCAACCGTGGTCGAGCGAGTGATCATTAATTGGATGCTGGAAAAGGCGGGCTGGTTTTCATCGGATCAATTATCGGACTTTTCGGCGCATCCGGGCAATGGCGCCGGCGTGCTGACCCATGGTGGCTCTTTGGCCAATCTGACCGCCGTGTTGGCCGCCCGCGCCGCCGCCTTTCCCCACGCCTGGCAGGACGGCACCCCGGATAATCTGGTCATTATTGCCCCGGCGGCCACCCATTATTCCATTGCCCGGGCCGCCGCCATTGCGGGCATGGGACAAAACGCCGTCTATCCCGCCCCGGTCAATGCGCTGGACCAGCTGCGGGCCGGGCAATTAGAGAGCGTTTACCGCCGCGCCTGTGATGATGGCAAAACCGTATTTATGGTATCGCTAAATGCCTGCGCCACCGCCACGGGCCTGTATGATCCCATAGACGAGGTTGCCGATTTTTGCGCCGCCCATAATCTGTGGCTGCATGTGGATGGGGCCCATGGGGCCAGTGCGCTGTTATCTGATAAATACCGCCACCATCTGAACGGCGTTTCCCGGGCCAACTCGCTCACTTGGGATGCCCATAAAATGTTGCGCACCTCGGCCCTGTGTGCCGCCATCCTATTCAAGGATCCCGCCGCCCTTGGCCAGGCCTTCAGCCAGGAAGGCAGCTATATTTTCTATGAGGAAAACCACCCCGGTTTTGATGTGGGGCGGACCACCATAGAATGCACCAAGGCCGCCTTGGGGGCAAAACTGTTCATGGTGTTGGCCATAGAGGGCGAAAAGGCCCTGGGCCAGTTTGTGGAAAAGCAATATGACGATACCCGCACCTTTTATGAGCTGATTTCGGCGCAAAGCGATTTTGAATGCCCTTATCAGCCCCAATCCAATATTTTATGCTTTCGTTATCTGCCCCTTGGCGATAATCAGGCGCAAATGAACCTGCGTCAGGAAATTGTCCGGCGCGGCAATTTTTATATCACCACCGCCATAATCAATCAGACGCGCTATCTGCGTCTGGCGGTGATGAACCCCCTGACCAGTACCGCCACCATTATCGCGCTGCTGGATGAAATACGCACCTGCGCCAAAGGTAAAATTAGCGATTGTACCGCGCCTAAGAGCGGCTAGACTGTGGCCATGAGCACGTCCGGACCCAAAAATGCCCTGACCGACATTGCCGGCCTGTCGGTTGGCAATGCCGAAGACGAAACCGTACGCACCGGCGTTACCGTAATTTTGTGTGATGAACCGGCATTGGCGGCGGTGGATGTGCGCGGCGGCGGCCCTGGCACCCGCGAAACCGATGCCCTGGCCCCGCACAATCTGGTCGAAAGTATTGACGCCCTGGTGCTGTCGGGGGGGTCTGTTTATGGCCTGGGGGCGGCCGATGCGGTGGCCGCGCAATTGGGAGCCAACGGGCGCGGCTTTGCTCTGATGGATCTGCCGGGCGTACCCCGATCCCCCATTGTACCATCGGCCATTCTGTATGATCTGGCCAATGGCGGCAATAAAAAATGGGGTGAGATGCCCCCTTATCATGAGCTGGGGCGCCAGGCCTTTGAAAACACCAGCACAGATTTTGCCCTGGGTAATGTCGGGGCGGGCTATGGCGCGCTGGCCGGATCCATCAAGGGCGGTCTTGGCAGCGCCTCCATCTTCACCCATGACAATCTAGCCATCGGGGCGCTGGTGGCGGTAAACAGTTTTGGCTCGGTGCTGGTGCCCGGCACAAAAAACTTCTGGGCCGCCCCCTATGAACAGAATGATGAATTTGGCGGCCTTGGCTGGCCAACCCAAATGCCGATTGACGCCGATGACTGGGGGGCGGCCAAGCTGAACCCCGGGGCGCGGCAGAACACCACCCTGGGCGTGGTCGCCACACCGGCCAGCCTGACCCCGGCCCAGACCAAACGCCTGGCCATTATGGCACAGGATGGCCTGGCCCGTGCCATCCGCCCGGCACACAGCCCCTTTGACGGCGATATTGTCTTTGCCATTGCCACCGGGGCGACAGGCCAGCCGGCCCTGGACGAGGTATCCCTGACCCGTCTTGGCGTGTTGGCCGCCGATTGTCTGGCCCGCGCCGTGGGGCGCGGCGTGTATGCGGCACAGAGCCTGGGCGATGCCGTGGCCTGGCGTGATTACACCCCCGGCTGAGCCTCAGGTGTATATGAGTGTGAAATTGCCCGAACTGGTGCTTGCCTTGGCGTTCCAGCAGCGCTAGCTTGCGCGCCTTCGCCGGGATGATGTTCCGGTGGGCAGGCGCCGATAGCTCAGCTGGATAGAGCACCAGACTACGAATCTGGGGGTCGGGAGTTCGAATCTTCCTCGGCGCGCCATTTTTCCTTCTTTGTTTGTGCTATCGCGACGGCAAGCCTCGCTATATGAGCGCGCCATTTTTTCTTCTTTGTTTGCGCTATCGCGACGGCAAGCCTCGCTATATGAGCGCGCCATTTTTCTTTTTAATTTTATTCCGCGCCTTACCCTGAGGTGCCGCAAAGCGGCCTCGAAGGGCGCGACGAGAAGCCTCACTAAAAAGCAATTGCGAGGAAAAATCCAAAGCCAGATTGCACAGGGTAGTAAAATTTGCTACTATTTTCACATGAGCAAAGTAGAAAAACTTAGCGTCGCCTTTACCCATGACATGGCCGGGCTGGTAAAAGCCGCCGTGGCCGATGGTGAATATGGCTCCGTCAGCGAGGCCGTCAGAGAGGCCATGCGCGACTGGGCGGCAAAACGAGAACGCAAAAAAGCCGAGATCGAATATTTGCGCGGCGCGTGGAAACAGGGTGTTAAGAGCGGCCCCGCACAGCACAACACCATCGATGACTTGCTGGCCGAAGCCCACCGCCGCCACAACGCCTGATCTTTTTATGGCGAAACTGTTACGGACACGGCAGGCGGAAATTAACCTTCTTGAAATATGGGCCTTCATCGCCGAGGAAAATGTGATCGCCGCAGATGAACTTGTCCGAAAACTGGATGCCCGCTCCCACCAATTGCTGGAACACCCCAAAATGGGAACAGAGCGCGATGATATTGTAAATG
>WFTT01000139.1 GCA_015485335.1 Robiginitomaculum sp. | reverse complement strand
GAATTGATGACCCTGATCCGCACGCTGGAAGAGGCTTTGGGTACAAAAGCCAAACTGAACATGATGCCTATGCAAACTGGCGATGTGGTAGCCACCTTGTCGGACAGCGCCGCACTTTGGGCCGCCATTGGGTATAAACCACAAACCAGTTTGGCTGCTGGTACAGCAAAATTTGTGGACTGGTATCGGGATTTTTACGCTTAAGGGGAAAATCATGATCGTACGCACCTGGCATGGGCGGACTACTTTATCGGACGCGGACGCCTATGAAGCCTTTATGGTAGAGCGCGCTGCGCAGGATTACGGCTCGGTTAAGGGCCTGAAACAGCTGTTTTTACCCGCCGGGATGAGGGCGATATTGCACATTTTTTGCTGATCACCGTGTGGGACAGCATGGATGCGGTCAAAGCCTTTGCCGGCGATGATCCGGCAAAGGCGAAATACTATCCCGAAGACGATCGCTATTTGCTGGAAAAAGAAGATTGCTCGCTAAACCACCGGGTGTTTTTCACGGGGTGATGGTCCGGTCTATTACTGTGAGAAAAATTTCGTTTCATTATGCAAAATTTAGGTATACCGTAGAAATATATTTGAATGTTAATTGCGGCTGATGAACGATTGTTGAGGTGCTGCCATGAAGTCGGATATGAGCAGGTATAAGGCAATTAAACTGCCAAACCTGCTTCTTGTGCACTGGGTTTTAAATCCGGGTTTGGCGTTTAACGAATTAATACTGGGGCAGCGAATCCCGAAACTTACCTTGGTTGATAAACAATCAAACGAAATATATGCAAATCGTCAGTATATACAATGTCCGCATTGCCAAACCTTGCACACTTCCAGACGCTGGGGAAAAGGGAATGCTTTTTTCCATTATGATGGGTTGTACTGCCCTGAATGCGGGGAAAAAATACCAACGTTGTTGAATGTGTTTTCAATTATTTTGTTGGTTATTTTATTCCCGGTATGGAAGCCCCTGCAGATCATTTTTGCTGAACGCTTTAAGGCGTGGGAGTTGTCGCGTTTGGCAAAAACTGAATCTCTCGAACACACGCCCTTAAAAGGCATAAGCGGAATAAAACTGGGGCTGTACTTTGGCGGCGCAATGTCAGTATTTTATATTGCCCAAGTTGGCTTCATGCATGAGTTCAATTCACATGCTGTTATTGCAGGGCTTTTTGAGGGCGCAATAGCGGGTTTATTTTTTGGAACGGTAATAAAAACTTTTCTTTCCTGGCGCGGACGAAAATCCGATCCACAGGAAGGATAGAACGCTAAGGTACGCCATCATCCATTCAATTGAATGAGAAAAAATGGTGCCCGGGGGCGGATTTGAACCACCGACACGAGGATTTTCAGTCCACTGCTCTACCCCTGAGCTACCCGGGCGCCGGGTTTGCCAAAGACGGGTCCTTGGCAGGGGAGCGGGGTTTATAGGAAAGCGTGCCGCCCCTGTCTATGGCTTTTCTTGCGCAGGTGCAGGTCGGCGACAGTTTAATTCAGTCCTGGGTTTCGCTCGGGTCATCAGAAGGCAGGCCTTCGCTTTCGTCTATGGCTGGTCCCGGCACCACATAATTGCCCTTCAGCCAGCGGCCAAGGTCGATATCGGCACAGCGTTTAGAGCAAAATGGTTTGTGTTTTTCATCCGCCGGTTTTTTACAAAGCGGGCAAACGGGGGTGCTCATTGGGCAATCACCTCAAACTGATCCTTGTGAAGGGTGGCGTTGACTTCCAGTGTTAATCGTCCACCAAGGTGTGAAAGAAAGGGCTCGGCCCAATCATCCTTGTGAGCGTTCAGCCAGTCAATGACCGTACCATGGGCGTAGACGGTGATGGCTTTGGCCGGTTGGGCGCGGTGTTCGTTCTGCGCGCAACGCAGGGCGCTTAATGCCACCGTTTCGACAAGCGGATTACCCTTGTCATCCAGCATGATCTCGGCAATGGGCCGATGGCGGCGTTGCAGGGTTAAAACGGCTACGCCAAAACGGTTAAGCGGCTCTGCCTCTATGCGACCATGTTGGGCGGACACGGCCTGCATCAGCGCGGTGTTCAGTTTTTTGCGCTCTTTGGCCCCTTTCATGGGGGCAAAGTCGATGGCGATAATGCCGGCCAGTCCTCGCAGCGCCAGTTGGCGAAAAATCGTTTCGATGGCCTCGCTATTGACCTCCAGCGCCCGGCGGGCATCCGACGCGGTATCCACATCGACGGCAACCATGGCGCGGGTGGGTTCGATCATTACTTCGCCACCGCCCGGCAGTCGGACCAGCGGGCTAAGCACCGCCTCAAATACGGCATCCAGAGTTTCGCGGTCCTCGCGCGTGGCCTCGCGAACAATTGCCTCTTTGGCATTGATTCTGTGCACAAAATCCGGGGCCGGGGCGATCAAAGACGGGCAGGGATGTCTGGCATCATCACCGGAGGCGCTATCCAGCATCAATAACGGGCCTTTTTCGGCAAAGGCCTCGCGTCGGATGCGCACAATAATGGCGGCCCCTTCAAAAACCTTGTCATGACCACGCGCCTTGCCCAAAGGCAAAAAACCCGGCGGCCCTACGCCCAGATCAACAAAGGCAGCGTTCAGGCTGGTCTCGACCGCGCGCACGCGGCCGCAATAAAGTGCGCCGTTTCTGGCGTGGCTAGCCGCATCAGAGGCGCGATCCACATACAGCGCCAATGCCGTGCCATCTTGGTCAAACAGGCCGGCCCGGGTCTCGCCGGGGGCCACATCAAGGATCAGTGTGTTGCTCATGATCTGGGAAAAGCGCGATAACCTGCACCCTCCAAAAGGGCCGCCGTTTCATAAAGTGGCAGGCCGACCACGGCGCTATATGAGCCAGAGAGGGAGAGCACAAACACCCCGGCCAGCCCCTGAATGCCATAGGCACCGGCTTTGCCTTTCCATTCACCGGATTTGATATAGCCCTCAATCTCGGCACTGGTCAGACGTTTGAACTTGATGCGGGCCTCGACCAATCTGTGGGTCAAAGTGCCATCTGGCTGGTGCAGGGCAATGCCGGTATAGACCCGGTGGGCGCGCCCCGACATCAGGCGCAACATAAAACGGGCATCATCGGCATCCGTTGGTTTGCCCAAAATACGTCGCCCGACGCCCACTACCGTGTCGGCGGCCAGATAAAGGGCCTCTTCGCCGCCCTTGGCGGCAGCACGCGCCTTTTCAATGCCCAGCCGTTTGGCGAGCAGGCGCGGGGTCTCGTCGGGTTTGGGGGTTTCATCAATATCGGCTGCACGCACAGCGTCCGGCACAACACCAATGGTGGCCAGCAATTCCAGCCGCCTTGGGCTTTGGCTGGCCAGAATGAGGCGCGGGTTTTTACCCTTGCCCACCGGCTTACTTATAGCGATAGGTGATGCGCCCTTTGGTCAAGTCATAAGGCGTCATTTCCACCAGTACTTTATCGCCTGCCAGAACGCGAATGCGGTTCTTGCGCATTTTACCGGCGGTGTGGGCTATGATCTCATGATCATTTTCCAGCTTCACGCGAAAGGTTGCGTTGGGCAGCAATTCGGTCACTTCGCCGGGAAATTCCAATAGTTCTTCTTTAGCCATACGAGAGCTTCAATTCCTGTGTGTTACGGTTAATGGGCGACTGTATAAGCGCTCATGGGGCATCCGTCACTAGATAATGCCTTTTCTTCGCAGGCGGGCAATTTTCAGATCATCAAGGTTCAAGAGAGATTTCAGAACTTCATCACTATCCGCGCCCAGTTTTGGCGGGGCCTTGGGCGTGCGCACCGGGGTTTCGGAAAGGCGCAAGGGCGAGGCCATGACGGATATATCCCTGTCCAGATCATCACGGGGCATCGTATCAATCATACCCCGGGCGATCACTTGGGGTTCATCAAGAGCTTGCTTGACGGTGTTCAGTGCGCTGCACGGCACGCCAACGGCGGCCAGCGCCTCGATCCAGCATATGATCGGTCGCGCCAGAATCAGGGGCGCGATCAGTTCATCCAGCGCGTCACGGTTTTCAATACGCGCCGCATTGGTGGCAAAGCGCGCATCATGATGCAGGCCCTGCAGACCAATGGCATCGCACAGGCGCACAAACTGCCCGTCATTGGCCACGGCGATGACCACCGGCGCGTCGGCGGCCTGATAAACCTGATAAGGGGCCAGCGACGGATGGCGCGTGCCCATGCGCTGGGCGTCCTGGCCGGTCAGCATGGTATTGGCCGCCTGATTGGTCATCACCGCCATCTGGCAATCCAGAAGCGAGATATCGATATGTTGGCCCTTGCCGGTTTGGCGCGCACTGAACAGGGCGGCGATAATGGCGTTGGAAGCATATAGCCCGGATACCAGATCCGATATGGCCAGGCCCACTTTGGTGGGGGGGGCATCCGCCTCGCCGGTGACGCTCATCAGACCGCTCATGGCCTGAACCAGATAGTCATAACCGGCGCGATCACTCATCGGTCCGGTCTGGCCAAAGCCGGTGATCGAGCAATAAACCAGCGCTGGGTTCAGGGCGATGGCGCTTTCATAGTCCAGGCCGTAACGTGCCAGATGCCCGGTCTTGAAGTTTTCCATCAGCACATCGCATTTGCCGATCAGGTCGTGCAGGATGGCTCGGCCTTCGGGGGTGGAAAAATCCACACAGAGGGAGGCCTTGTTGCGATTGGCCACCATAAAGTATGCCGAATCGCTTTGGTCACCGTTCTTGTCTTCATAAAAGGGTGGTCCCCAGGTGCGGGTATCATCGCCCACACCCGGGCGCTCGACCTTGATAACTTCGGCCCCAAGGTCCGCCAGGGTTTGCGTCGCCCACGGCCCGGCCAGCACACGGGAAAGGTCCAGTATGCGTACGCCGTTCAGGGCCCCTTTGGGCAAAGTTCCTTCTGGCTGGGTCATCAAAGTCCTTTATTGTTGACTTGCCATGTATTCAGCCAGCCCTTTTTGAATTTCGTCAAGGATTTTCACGCTCAAGGGCTGGGCCTTGGCCGCCGCCCAATAGGTCGAAACCTTGTCATGGGCACCAAAAATGTTGGCAACGCCATAAACCCCGCCCAGCATTTCGACAAAGAACAAGACCGGCACGAGGGCACAATCCGCGGTGCTGATATCAGCACCTACCGCCCATGGGCCGGGGCGAAGCTGGGCCTCCAGATAACGCAAACCATCATCAATATTGGCAAAGCTGGCCTTGATGACCGCCTGGTCCTTGTCCTTGGCACTCAGTTGACCAAAAAGGGGACGCATATGCTCGGCCACATGAAAATCAGAAATGCGGGCCAGCACCCGCGCCCGGGCGCGCAATTCCGGATCTTGGGGGCGCAAAGTGGGGCCGGGATAGGCATCTTCCAGATATTCCATAATCACTTCGGATTCGGGTAATTGATAGCCGCTTTCCATTTCCAGTACTGGAATGCGCCCGGCGGGATTAATAGACAGGTATTCTTCGGATTTCAGGCCGCCTGGCGGCGAGACGTCTTCCCAGTCAATACCCTTGAAATAGAGAGCCATGCGCACACGCGCTGCAAATGGAGAGAGGGCAGAGTTGTAGAGTTTGATCATAGCGTAAGTCCTTATGGTTCAGGAAAAGTCAGGTTTGCGCTTTTGCGAAAAAGCAAGAACGCCTTCCTTGAAGTCAGTAATGGAAAAACTCTCTATGAAAACATCCTGGCTTTGAAGGGACAGCACGGGATCGTGATCGACCATCGCATTGATCATGGCTTTCATGGTGCGCTGGGTGTGGGCGGAACGTTCGCACAATTGCTGTGCATAGCTCTGAGTGCAATCAATCAGTTCATGTTCAGGCAGAACCCGTTCCACCAGGCCAAGGCGCAACGCCTCGTCTGCATCCATCAGGCGGGCGGAAAAAATCAGATCCTTGGCCCGCGCCGCGCCGATCAGCGCTACCAGCGCCCGTGTATCAGATAGTGGATAGGTCAAGCCCAGTTTGGCCGGGGTTACCCCAAAGCGGGCGGTGTTCGCGGCAAAGCGCAGATCACAGGCCAACGCCAGCGCCAACCCGGCCCCGATGCAGGGACCGTCAATGCGGGCAATTACCGGCCCCGGAAAACTGGCCAGTGTTTCCAGTGCCACGCGCATTTGTGTGTGAAAACGATCTGCTGCTTCGGGGGCATCGGCAATATTGGCCAGTTCGGCAATGTCGGCACCGGCGCTAAAGGCGCCGCCATCCCCACCATGCACCACCAGCACCCGGATCGCCGGATCGCTGGCGGCCTTGCCAATTAGGCCCGGTATAGCTCGCCACATGGCATTGCTGATGGCATTGCGGGCCAAGGGCCGATTCAGCACCAGTTCCCCTATGGGAGCGTTTTTGGTCAGGTATAGGTCGTCAGACGCGCCCATGTTCAATATCCCGGAATATTACATTCAATTTATGCATTTGAACCAAAGTTTCTGCCGGCCTGGTTCTCAATACCAAACCTAAACCTACGGCCAAGAATGCCCCAGCCGGATTGGCCCGTCGAGAGCAAAGATGCGCTTGCCACGGCAAATTGCCAATGGTGCAAAGGCGTGTGCCCCGCTCATGAACACGAGTATATTGTTGACCAACATGCAACAAGATGTTTGTATTTTCGCACTCAAGAGCGTGGGCAGGGGGGAATTATGAAAGTATTTTCCGGGTACAAGAATGCTTGCTGGCTGGTGGCAAATCTTGCATTGCTGTTGTCATTATCAACTGGCATGGCTCATGCCGAACAAAAACCACCTCTTTTCTCATTGTCACAGAATCATTCGGTCGGGCTGCCGATGATGGTCGCAACCAATGGCATGCTGTTGTTACAGGTCGCCAGAAAGCCCGTGGCACGATCCGCAGCACAGTCCGTTATGGACAGCCTCCCCCGGCCCGACAAGGTAACGGGCGTAAAGGTGAGTTATAAAAATGGCGGACTGAAAGTGACGTGGAATCCCGTTACCATACACGGAAAGCCCGCCAGCCATGCCCATGAGAGCAATCTGCGTTACGAGGTCTTTCGTTGCGCAGACCAGACTGTTTCATCCTGTCCCAGCGAGGGACAGCAAAATTCGGTGAATGGCAATCATGTCTGGCCGACAAGCCTTGCTTTCACTGACAGAACCGTTCCCGAAAAAGGGGTATGGTATTATTATCGCGTAAGAGCTTGCACGGTGCTCTGCTCCCGCTTGTCTGATGTCGCCAGAGGCGCAATGATGACCTACCCATCAGACATAACGGCGTCCATGGGAACGTATGAAGACAAGGTGCATATTTCCTGGTCTCCCGTGCCAATTGCTGACCGTTATATTGTATCGCGTTGCATGAGGCGCAGGGACATATGCAGCGAGATTGCCCTTCAGCTCACCACGACCTCATTTGATGACAGGCATGCACCCGGTGGCGTCACCGTCTACTACAAGATCTGGGCATGCAATAAAGAGGCAGGGTGTTTTGCCACGCCAACAACGGAATATGTCGCTGGCATGAAGAAGAAACTGCAAGTCGTGTGGGATATGAAGGTCTCTAACCCAACGCACTATTACCATCGGGATTATATTTCGATTGTATCCGCTCCACCCAAGCCTGAGGGTGTGCTGGCGCACGATCCGGTTACCCAGATATACCGTTGCGAATCATACAATGTTCGGAATGTAATAAGAAAATGCAAGCACATAGCCGACGGTAATTATGTATTTGACCGAAGCGCCGTTCCTGGGAGGTATTACTATTACGTGGCGAGATATTGCGGGGGCGGGACCTGTGGCGATTTCCAGAGACACCCGGATGGCAGTATCAATATTTACGAGGGAAAGAGAAATCCTTTGCCAATGGGCGCCGGGCAGCGGCCAGACCCGCCTCCACCACCCAGACCATAGCCCCGGTGGCAAGCAATAGCGCACCTAGGCAATGGTACCATTTTTGATCCGTGATATGTCCGATGTGCTCACGTTGTTAGCCACGCCCCCATGACCGGCTGAAAATGCGAAATGGTTACCGAAGCGAAGAGATCGCCTTGCGTATAGGGGTCTGTGGCCAAGATGGTGTGCAGCGCCGCCTCATCTTTTGCCCGCATCATCAGGTGCGAGCCGATCACCGGCCCATCTGCCGTTTCGCGCAATGGCCCTGCCATCAAAAAGGCATCGGCCTCTTTTTCGATCCAGCGCAAATGATCGGGTCGCAGATTTGCCCGTTTATCAGTGCTGAGCGGGTGGTCCAATGCCGTGACCATGAAAATCTGAAGGGCCATTAATAGAACGCCTGCAAGCCAGTCTGGGCGCGGCCCAGGATCAGCGCGTGCACGTCGTGGGTGCCTTCATAGGTGTTGACGGTTTCTAAATTCACCATGTGGCGAATGACATGATATTCATCTGAAATGCCATTGCCGCCATGAATATCCCGCGAGGCCCGCGCAATATCCAGCGCCTTGCCACAATTATTGCGCTTCATCAGCGAGATCGCCTCGGGGATAAAGGCCCCTTCATCAATCAGGCGGCCAAGGCGCAGCGCGCCCAACAGACCCAGCGTAATTTCGGTCTGCATGTCGGCCAGCTTTTTTTGTACCAATTGCGTTTGCGCAATCGGCTTGCCAAACACCACCCGGTCCATGGCGTAGGAACGCGCCCCGTGCCAGCAAAATTCCGCCGCGCCCATGGCGCCCCAGGCAATGCCATATCGCGCTTTGTTCAGGCACGAGAACGGCCCGCGCAGGCCTTTGACCTCGGGAAACAGGTTTTCTTCGGGTACAAACACATCATCCAGTGCCAACTCGCCGGTGATAGAAGCCCGCAGGGACATTTTCCCCTCAATTTTTGGGGTAGAGAACCCCTTCATGCCGCGCTCGACCACAAAGCCGCGAATCACGCCATCCAGTTTGGCCCAGACCACCGCCACATCAGCAATCGGGGCATTGGAAATCCACATTTTAGAGCCGTTCAGCACATAGCCACCATCAACCTTTTTAGCGTTGGTGCGCATGGCCCCGGGGTCCGAACCGCCATCAGCCTCGGTCAGGCCAAAGCAGCCAACCTTGTCCCCACTGGCCAGACCAGGCAGCCATTTTTCACGCATGGCCTCACTGCCAAATTCATAAATCGGGTACATCACCAGGGATGATTGTACGCTCATCACCGAGCGATACCCCGAATCCACCCGTTCGATTTCGCGGGCAATCAGCCCGTATATGACGTGCGAAGTTTCGGAACAGCCATATTTTTCAGGCAAAGTGGAGCCCAAAAAGCCCATCTCCCCCATCTCAAACATGATCTCCCGATCAAAGCGCTCTTCGCGATTGGCAGTTAAAATACGGGGCATCAGCTTGTCTTGCGCATAGCTTCTTGCTGCATCGCGAACCATGCGTTCGTCTTCGTTCAGCTCCAGATCCAGCATTAGCGGATCTTGCCAATCAAAAGTCAGGGGAGTGCTCATGGGGAGGCCTTTCTTTGTGCCGCTTCTGTAATCAGTGATTTGCAAAATCCATATTGTGTTTTTAAGCCGTACGCCAGACCCGTATGGACGCAGAAGCAAAAAAATGGCCAACGCTTCCTTTTCGGGGCATCCACCATCATTGGCGCTTGGCGTCATACTGTGCTTTTATGTCAGAAATGGATAATCGGCGAAATGGAACGGCAATATGAAAGCTCTCTTGTTTTGGCTGATCAGCCTGTTCACCCTGATATTCTGGGCCTATGCTGGGCTGGATATGTTTCTGACCCTGACCGGCAATGAGCTTTATTTAAAGGATTTTCCGCCGCAAATGATTGCCTGGATTCAGGGGTTTCCCTTATGGCGCAAGGCGTTATGGGGTATAACCATAGCCTTGGGAACCGCTGGTGGGATGCTCTTGGTCCTACAGCGTAAACTGGCACCAACACTGTTATGGCTGGCCAGCCTGTTGATGCTGTTGGCTTTTGTTGGCCATGATATCATGTTGGCCGAAGGGATTAAGTATTACGGCCAAACGGGGGTTATTGCGTCCAGTGTAATGGTGGCGCTGACTTTTCTGCTCGCCTGGCATGCCAGCGCCGCGGCGCGCACGCGGCGGTTCAAGCGCTAAAACGCCGCGCTACGGTCTGGCGCGGTTGACCTTGCGCGCCATAGCCCGCACCTATAAGGGGAATTCTGGGCGAAGGAGCGGCGATTCCCATGGCAGAGATATATGACCTGATCATTATTGGTGGCGGGCCGGGAGGCTATAATTGTGCCATCCGTGCCGGGCAGTTAGGCCTGAAGGTTGCCTGTGTTGAAAAAGGCACTACCCTGGGCGGTACTTGCCTGAATGTAGGGTGTATTCCCTCCAAGGCCTTGCTACATGCGTCGGAAATTTATGAGGGTGTTTCGGGACCATATGCGGACCTTGGCATCAAGGCCAGTGGCGTATCCATGGACCTTGAAAAAATGATGGCCAGCAAAGCCGAGACGGTGGATGGTCTGACCAAAGGCATTGCGTTTTTATTCAAGAAAAACAAGGTGGAGCATATCACCGGCACAGGACAAATCGTCGGAGTCGGGCAGGTGGAAGTCACCGATACCAAGGGCAAGACCGTCACCTTGGCTACAAAGAATATTGTCATCGCCACTGGCTCAGAGGTGACGCCTTTGCCAGGGGTGGAAATTGATGAGGAACGCATTGTTTCCTCCACCGGCGCATTATCCCTGCCAAAAGTGCCAAAATCCATGGTGGTGATTGGTGCAGGGGTCATCGGGCTGGAACTGGGTTCGGTCTGGCGGCGGTTGGGCGCACAGGTCAGTGTGGTGGAGTTTTTGCCGCGTATATTGCCAGGTGCCGATGCAGAGATCGCCAAACAGGCGCAACGTCAGTTCAAGCGACAGGGCTTTGACTTTCATCTGGGCATGAAGGTCACGGGCATCGAAAAGCTGAAGACCAAACTGAAACTTACTATGGAGCCAGCCAAAGGCGGCGAGGCACAGACCCTAGAGGCCGAAACTGTTCTGGTTTGCATTGGTCGTCGCCCCTATACTCAGGGTCTGGGGCTGGAAGGGGCCGGGGTGAAAACTGACAAACGCGGCTTTATCGAAACCGATCACTGGAAAACTGGTGTGCCGGGTATTTGGGCCATTGGCGATTGTACCACCGGGCCAATGCTGGCTCATAAGGCCGAGGAAGAGGGTGTGGCCTGCGCTGAGGCGATTGCTGGCAAAGCGGCTCATGTTAATTACAATGTCATTCCAGGAGTGGTTTATACTTCGCCGGAGATTGCCTGGGTTGGCCGCACCGAAGAAGACTTAAAAGACGCCGGCATTGCCTTTAAAAAGGGTGCCTTTCCCTTTACTGCCAATTCGCGGGCGCGGGCTAATCATGAAACGGCGGGCTTTGTCAAAGTGCTGGCAGATGCCACTACGGACGAAATTCTGGGGGTGCATATGATGGGGCCAAATGTGTCGGAAATGATTGGCGAAGCCGCTTTGGCGATGGAATTTCGAGCCGCCTCCGAAGATATTGCCCGGACCTGCCATGCCCACCCGACGCTATCCGAAGCTTTGCGTCAGGCGGCCATGGGGGTCGAAGGCTGGACCATGCAGATGTAAGGGGGTTAGCCCCCATTCAGCAGGCTTTGCATATGGCCCAGATAGGCTATCCAGGCGGTGCGTCCCTTGTCGCTAAGACTGACCTTTGTTAGTGGTTTGCGGCCGTTAAAGCTTTTGTGCACCTGTACATAGCCCGCATCTTCCAGCTTGCGTAAATGAGTAGAAAGGTTTCCATCTGATGCTTCTAGCTTAGCCTTAAGCTCGGCAAAACTGGCGGCACTGACTGAGGCCAGATAAGCCATCATGCCCAGGCGCACCCGCCCGTGAATGACCGGGTCCAATGTGTTGGTGTTAAATTGAGGTTCCATGATGACGGCACCTAAACAACTTGGGATGGTTCAGCCCGCATTTGCAAGGCACCGGGAATCACGGTGACCAGCACCACAAAGCCGGCATCAACTAGATAAACAACGGCCTGGCTGATCAAGGCACCATTGATGAGGGTGGCTAAGAAGCAAAGGGCGCCGATAAAATACATACTCCGATTTCCTGAAAGAGAGCCGGTGGTAAAATAGCAAATGCCATAGATGCTGAACGCCACCATCATGATGGTGTTGAATATTCCATAGTTTGCCTTGCCTATATAAACGGCGGCGATAACCGACAGTACATAGATGAAAATGGCAAAGCCGCCCGATGACCAAACGGCGCTTTCGGCCCGGTTTCCTACGGAGCCAGTGCCCGGCTTACCTCTTAATGAACGGCCCAATATCATCGATCCTAACCATCCTAGAACCCCTATGCTCGACCAGACAAAAATTAAGGCTTCGGGTCCAAACGGGGCCTGGTCGGTTAAGACCAGCCATTGTGTGAACAGGGCCAGCGCCACCAGGGTACCCCACAAAACCGCAAACCGGCCACCCAATAGCGGGGCCTTTTGCCCTTCTTCGGCCATTGCTCGTAAATAACCCAGGTCTTCAGTCGTCGCGTTTATCGTTTCAGATTTTGTCATTATTATCTCCATACAAAGAACTTTGAAAAACAAAGTATGCGTAAAAAAGAAGAAAGTCAAGGAGGGCAATGATGTGACATGCACCCATCCTCTCTGGTGGTGGTCAGGGTATTGATCGGGGTGCAAAGACAGAGCCTTTGCAGGGGCTAATCCGGGGAAGACAGCTATGGTATAGTTCGGGGGATAAAGGCCGCTATTGGTGCCCAGCGCAGGTTCAGCGCGAGACTATTTGGGCCATCTTTTGTAAAATCTTCAAGGCGGCCTCTTCCTGTGTTGCCATTGCATTTGCCGTAATCCTGGCGGTGCCTGCCTTCAGAAGGATCAGATTTTCCAGTGCAGATTTAGGGCCATTGAAATTCTTCGCCCATGGTGCCTCTGATATGGCGATGATCGGTTTGGTTGTGGCCGCATACTCTGCGGCTTTGCCAGGTGGGGTAAGTGCATGGGGGGAGCCCGCCAACAGCAATGCATGAGCGGCCCGTTGCATGGCATGTGCCTGCTGCAGGGATATGACACCATAAAGTGTAATTTTATCGGCACATGCGCTAGTTTTGATCAACGCTTCTTCTTCGGCACTAAGGCGCCCGGCAATGTGCAAATGCAAATTCTGGTTTATGGTGGCAGCCTGGGTGAACATATCCAGGGTATCGCCGATATGACATTCGGGATCAGAAAGAGAAAAGCATCCCGTATAGACCAGGTTCACCTTGTCATCAGGCAGGGTAATTTCATCATCGGTGGCAATGTTGTCGTCTATGATCGAGAAATGCGGCAATACAAATACCCTATCAGACTCGCTGGCATAGAGGTGCATTTCCCTGGTAATTTCATCATTAACCGTACTGATCAGGTCTGCCTGACGCAGCATGGTTGAAGCAATTTTGCGCTCTATAAAGTTTCTGAGGGCGCTTTCACGTTGTTTGCGAAATGGTCTGACCAGCCAATGGTCACGCATATCAGCAAGCCAGTGACAGCCCGTCATCTGTTTGAAATACTGACCCGCATAATGAATGGATTCTGGCGGGCTGGTGGTGATCACCCAATCGGGCTGAAACGGCAGTGACTTTTGCACGGCATGTACGGCCCGTTTGGTCCAGCGAATGTCCGGGTCCGGCCATAATAACCAGTCACGTAACAGGTCTCGAAAGCCGGGCGGCGTTGGGGTGCCAATTACTGGGTCCGGCTGCACATGAGGCACGGCCAGTCCGGTAATGCCATCAGGTAGGGCCGGGGCGATGACAAACACCCTGCATCCAAGGGATTGCAAGGCTTTGGCCAGATAATAGGGGCGACGTGCCCCGCCGGAGACATGGGGCGGGAAATGACGTGCAAAAAGGACAATGTTGGGGCGATAGTCCTTGGGATTTTGCTCAGGGCCGGGCATAGCTTAGCTTACGACGGAGATGGCAAAATGACAAAGATCAGGCACGCACAACCTTGTCCGAGCGTTCTTTGATGGCATTGCGGGTATCGACCACCAGGTCAACGGCGGCCAGCAAGGGGGCATAATCCACATCATCATGATCGGTGGCAATCAGCGCCACATCAAATTTTGCCAGTGCGTCCTCGGTCCATTTGACAGAGCGCATGCCTTCGACCTCAGGGTGTTCGCGGATGGAGGGGGCCACGGGGATATAGGGATCATAATATTCGACCTCCATGCCGCGGGCACGCAGTTTGTCGATCAGCTCCAGCGCCGGGCTTTCGCGCATATCATCCACATTTTTCTTGTAGGCCAGCCCCACCACCAAGGCTTTCGCGCCCTTCATGGCCAGACCCAGTTTTTCGTTCATGGCCTCGGCCAGACGATCCACCACATGACCGGGCATGTTGGAATTAATCTCACCGGCTAGCTCGATAAAGCGGGTGTTCAGGCCATAGGCCCGTGCTTTCCAGGTCAGATAGAAGGGATCGATGGGGATGCAATGCCCGCCCAGACCGGGGCCGGGGTAGAAGGCCATATAGCCAAACGGCTTGGTTTTGGCCGCCTCGATCACTTCCCAGACATCAATATCCATCGCCCCAAAGACAACTTTCAACTCGTTCACCAGCGCAATATTGACGGCGCGGAAAATATTTTCCGTCAGCTTGACCGCCTCGGCGGTGCGTAAGTTCGGCACCGGCACAGTGGGCACAATGGCGCCATAAAGGGCGCAGGCCATCTCACGTTCTGGCTCGGATGAGGCCCCCACCACCTTGGGAATGGTCGAGGTTTCAAAATTGGGATTACCTGGGTCTTCTCGTTCTGGCGAATAGGCGATGGCAAAATCAATCCCGGCTTTCAGGCCACCCGCTTCCAATATGGGCTGCAGCACTTCTTCGGAAGTGCCGGGATAGGTGGTGGATTCCAGAATAATCAACTGGCCTGGCTGTACATGTTTGGCAATGTTCTCGGTGGTTGCCACCACATAAGAGAGATCCGGTTCGCGATGCGCACCCAGCGGCGTTGGCACGCAGATCAGAATGGCATCTACAGATTTCAGGCCATTAAAATCCGTGGTTGAAGAAAAGTGCCCCGACCCATTCATCGACTGGATACGGTCATCGGAAATATGCTTGATATAGGACTTGCCGCCTTCCAGCATATCGACCTTGGCTTGATCAATATCAAAGCCAACAACGGTCAGGTTTTGGCGCACAAAGGCCTCGGCCAGTGGCAGGCCCACATAGCCAAGCCCCACGACACCGATACGTAGCGTCTTGCCCGCAACCTTGCGCACAAACGCTTCGCTAAGCGCCGCCAGAGGCACACTGGCATTGGTGGTTTCTGAAACCGTCATCGGCTCGTCCTTATCTTTGTTGCGGTGCTAGCGGCCATTAAATCCACGCACCGCCTGAATAATCATATCCTGTGTACCTTCGTCCAGATAGGGGTGCATAGGCAGGGAGATCACGCGCACCGCCTTGTCCTCGGACACCTCTAACCCACCGGCCCCTACGGGGAAGTCTTTATAGGCAGTCTGCATGTGCATGGGTTTGGGATAATAAATCGCACTGGGAACCCCATTGGCTTTGAGATGCGCGGCCAACCCTTCGCGGTCCTTGTGCTCGATGGTGAATTGCGCCCAGGTGGAAATGCCGCCCTCGATCATGGCCGGTACGGCCTCAACGCAATCTTTCAAGGCTTCGCAATACCGGCTGGCGATCAGATTGCGCCGTTCGATCTCATCAGCAAAAATCGCCAGTTTTTCAATCAGAATGGCCGCTTGCAGCGTATCCAGGCGCGAATTCATGCCAATGCGGATATTGTCGTATTTATCGCCGCCTTTGCCATGTACCCGCAAGGACCGGATGGTGTCGGCGGTTTCATCACAATTGGTCAGCACCGCGCCGCCATCGCCATAACAGCCCAGCGGCTTGGCCGGAAAAAAGCTGGTGGTGGTCACATCGGCCCAATGCAGAGGATGATGGCCGTTCAGAGTACAGCCAAAGCCTTGGGCGGAATCGGCCACCAGCTTCATGTCATGCTTTTTGGCAATGGCGTTAAGCGCCGGATAATCCGCTGGCTGACCAAAAAGGTCCACCGCAATAATCACTTTGGGGGTCAGCTTACCCTCGGCCTTGATCTTTTCGATACTGGCTTCCAGCTTTGCCGGGTCAATATTATAGGTATCAGGCAGAATATCGACAAAGACCGGCGTGGCCCCATACCAGGGAACAATTTCCCCGGTGGCGGCAAAGGTAAAGCTGGGGCAGAAAACCGCATCCCCTGGTCCGATCTGCCAGGCCAGCAGTGGCAGGGCCAGCGCATCGGTGCCGTTGCCACAGCCAAGGGCATGCTTGGCGTTGCCAAAGGCGGCCATTTGCTCTTCAAACTGGGCCACTTGCGGCCCCATGATAAAGCGGCCTTCGTCCAACACTTTGGTGATGGCGGCATTGATTTTATCCTCAATTCGCGCCCGCTGTGCCTGCAGATCAATAAAGGCTATGCCCATGACTGTAATTCCCTTTTCACGTTTCGTGAATGAATGTTTTTACGACTTACCCGCCATAATCATGGCCTGCAGGACCGCCAGGGCCTCCTTGGCATCGGTGCGGGGGGTGGCGCGACTGATGCAACAGTCCAGAAAATGCTGGCATTCCTGAGCCAGAGGTTCCGCGGCCATATCATAGGGCAGCATTTCTGCTTCGGCTTTGACAGGTGCCGGCTTGCCCGAACTGTGATCAATGCCATGGCGGTAAAGGCGCAGTTTTTGTGTCTTGTCCGGATGGGTGTCTTCAAAAACAGCCATGGCCTTTTCGCCAACTACCACCAGGCGCTGTTCCTTGAAAGGATGCAGCCAGGAGGCAAAAATATGGGCGCGCCCCCCCGAGGGGAAGGTCATATTGACCCGGTATTCGTCTTCGATGCCCGGGGTAACCCAGCCCGCGCCCGTGCCCTCGACATGGTCGGGGCTTTCACCAAAAAGCGCCAGCATTAAAGAGAAATCATGAGGTGCCAGGCTCCAGAGTGCATTTTCCTCGGTACGGAAAATGCCGGTGCTGACGCGGGTTGAATAGGCATATTGAAGTATGCCCAGATCCCCGGCGCGCACGCTGCCTAGCAATGCCTCAAATGCCGGATGATATTGCAGCAAATGCCCCACCATCAAAATACGATCTGCCGCGCTGGCGGCATCGGCAATGGCGCTGGCATCTTCCATGGTCAGGGCCACTGGCTTTTCAACATAGACATCCTTGCCTGCGGCAATCGCATCCAGGGCAATTTTGGCATGAAGCTCGGCCGGTACTGCGATAACTACAGCGGAAATATCGTCCGAAGACAGCGCATCTTCCAGGGACAGGGCCTTAACGCCATAGTCTTTGGCAAATTTGGCGGCGATATCGGCGCGAGGATCAACCACGGCAACCAGGGCCCCCAGGGTAGAGAAATTGCGTACCAGATTTTTCCCCCAGTGCCCGCAACCAATTACGGCTACGCCCACACCATCACCCTTACCAGCCATCACACAGTATCCATTTTACGCTTTCACGGGCCTTATAGCAGGGCTGTTTGGTGGGTAAACTGCCATTCTCAGAGTTTGCATCACTTTAATTTTCAAATCACGACAAAGGGGCAAGTTTATCATCGTTCAGGGTGTAAGCTTCGCCTGTACGCGGGCAAATCAGGTCATTGCCCAGAATGTCGCCGCTTTTGCTAACCCAGCCAATGCGTCGCGCCGGCACCCCGGCCATCAGGGCATAGGCCGGCACGTCCTTGGTCACCACGGCCCCGGCGGCAATAAAGCAATATTCGCCCAGCTCGCGTCCGCAAACAATGGTCGCATTGGCACCGATCGAAGCACCCTTGCGAACCCGCGTATCGGCAAATTCGCTTTTGCGATTAACGTTGGCCCGAGGCGTTGTAACGTTGGTGAATACACAGGACGGACCGCAAAATACATCATCTTCAAGGTGAACGCCTTTATAGAGGCTGACATTGTTCTGGATTTTACAACCATCGCCGATGGTGACGTCTGGCCCGGCCATAACGTTTTGCCCCAGCGAGCAGTTCTTGCCTATTCTAGTGCCACCAAGCACATGGCAGAAGTGCCAGATGGAGGTGCCTTCACCAATCGAGACGCCGTCATCAATATACGATGAGGCGTGCACAAAATATTTTGTCTCTGCCATAAAACCCTCGATATGAAATCAGGGTGTTTGCTATCGCACTATCTTCGCCCATGCAATTGATCTTGATGGACAGATCGTCCCTAGTGCAACGTGATGGAGATATTGCTGGCCCCAGCAAACGCAGGGGGAACATCCAGGTGGGCATAGGTCTGGCGTTTGCCCATGCGCAGGTCAGTTCTGGCGATTACGGTACCGTTCTGGTCATGGGCTGTGAGACGTAAGGTGCGATAAGGACTCAGATGGCCATGACCATTAAGCCCCCGGCGCAGACGTAACCCGATCTTCCCCTGTTGCGCTTCGCCCATCGAATATTTGGCACTGAGAATGGCATTATGTTCAATGTTGAGGCGTATAGGTGCGGCATTTGCGCGCACAGACATCGCCATCACCCCCAGCATACAAACCAGACTTGCAAAAATTAGACGACGCATTGGCAATTTTCCCGTTTTGAACCAGAACCCAGCAAATAAATTTCTGTATGCCCTTTTACTCGCAATGATAATGCCAGTTTACATAACACACAAAGTCATATGCCTTAACCACCACACAGGGGGAATAAAGCAGGCATACTATTACCATGTTACGACCCCTGATGGTCATAGGGCCCGGTTGCTTCATTAGAAAATAAGATCCGTCCTTACTCTTATTATAGATAAATTATTAATCATATTTTGCGGTAGTCGGTTGTGTAGATTGATCGGGGAATTTCAATCATGCACTGCGATATTATAGCACGGGGTATATGACATGGGGACTTTTAATCATCTGCCCCTGAATAATAAGGAAACCATCGTCGGCGAATTTGACCTGTTGGTGACCAAGACCGATGCCAAGGGCCGCCTGACCTATGCCAGCAGCGCTTTTCAGAAAATTGCGGAACTGAATGAAGAAGAGCTGTTGGGCCAGCCACACAACATAATCCGCCATCCAGACACGCCTCGGTCCATATTTTATCATTTGTGGACCTATATCAGCAAAGGTGAGGAAGTGTTTGCCTTTGTGAAAAACCGCACCAAAAGTGGTGGATTTTACTGGGTGCTGGCGCATGTGACGCCAATTACGCACATTAAAACCGGTGAAATTTATGGGTACCATTCTTCACGGCGGCGCATGCCCCCTCATGTTCGTTCCGGCATAGAAGAGCTTTATGCCCGCCTTCGCGAAGTCGAGGCAAAGTTTAGTCATCCCAAAGAAGCGGCCATGGAAGCTCACAAGGTGTTGCTACAGGAAATTGGGGCGCAAAATTCCATCGATTATACCAAATGGTTATTCAATCTGATTGCGCAACAATCTCTTGCCGCCTGATGTGATAGGGGCAAAAGTTATGTCATTGAATTTAAAGCAATTTGGTATTGTCTCTCTTGGGGCATTCCTATTGGTTTCTGTCGGGTTTCTATGCACAACCCTGTTTTCCCAGCACCGGGCTAATGAGGTAGAATTGCATCAGGAAGCGCAAGCGAAAAAAATGATGGGGGTTGTCCTGCCTCTGGTCGCCAAAACCAAGGATATTCGTTTTGATGTGGTGCAAGTACAGCAATGGCTGACCGATGTTTCCGCCACCCGTGGCCTGGATGGCCTGGATGATGGCTTTGATGAGGCGCAAACCTATGCGGTGCGCTTTCAGGCTGATACCCAAGAGGCCCTGCGTCTGGCGCAATCGGCGGGCCTGGATGAAATTATCAAGGCGATCAAAGGGGTACAGAGCGTATTTCCCGCGTATTTGGCAACGGGCCGCCGCATGGCCGAAGCTTATGTTTCCAAGGGGCCTGCAGGCGGTAATCTGGTTATGGCGGATTTCGACAAGGCCGCTGCCAAGGCAGCCAATGCCCTGGAAGTCAGCCAGAAAGCCATCGAGAAACTGGTTGCCACAAATCAGCAGGAACTGGAAACCATAACCCTGCAGGCCAAGAAACAGCGCCAGTATTCGACCATTGCTCTGGGGGTTATGTTTACCATTTCGCTGGGTGTTATTGCGCTGCTTGGCATTGTTGGCTACCGCGCCATTTTGGCCATACTGCTGCTATCTGACAAAATGGATATTGTCAGGCGTGGTCGGTTGACCGAGCGCGTATTGCATATCAAACGCACCGACGAAATTGGCAGAATGCAACACGCCTTTAACGATTTGATGGATCTGACCGAATTTTTTGTCCGCGATGCCGGGGCCTGTATGAAGGCTTTCAGTCAAGGTATATTCGAGCGTCGTATACTGCCCGATGGCCTGTCCGGGCGGTTTCGTGAAATCTCTGGTGAGATCAATAATGGCATCGAAGTCATGGCCGGAAAAAACAAGGAGTTCATGGCTGCCGGTGGCTCTTTTGAAACCGGTGTGAAAACCAATTTTGACACCATCAGTACCTCCATGTCGTCCCTGCAACAGGCCTCCCAGGCTGTGCTGTCCCTTTCCGAAGATTCCAACCGGGAAGCCGAAGTGGTGGTCGAAGCCTCTTCCTCCAGTGCGCATGGTGTACAGGCCGTAGCCACGGCAACTGAAGAATTATCGGCCTCTATTCAGGAAATTGGCCGCCAGGTTTCCAGCTCGGCTGAGCTGGTCAGTGAAAGTGCGCAAGAGGCACAAAACGCGGCGGAACAAATCAATGCACTGTCTGATGCCAGTGTTAAAATTGGCGATGTGGTAGAAATTATTACCGGCATTGCTGAACAAACTAACCTGTTGGCACTGAACGCCACCATCGAATCCGCTCGCGCCGGCGAAGCCGGCAAGGGCTTTGCCGTGGTCGCCCAGGAAGTGAAGGCCTTGGCCGCCCAGACCGGTTCTGCCACGGATGAAGTGCGGGCCCAGGTGGAAACTATTCAGAGCCAGACACGCGACGCGGTTCAAGTGATTGAAGCCGTTTCCAGTCGTATGGTGCAAGTGAATGAGGCGGTTGCGGCCATCGCGGCGGCCGTTGAAGAACAAGGCGCCGCCACCAATGAAATCTCCAGCAGTATTGATACCGTCGCTAACGAGACCGCGCGCATGTCCGAGGCGGTCACGCTGTTGCAATCCGCCATCGTCAAAACCCGCGAATCTGCTAATGAAATGAATTCCTCCACCGGCGTAGTGAATGAAGTTTCAGGCAAGGTCTCCACTGATATCGACAGCTTCATGGACACCATGAAGGCCGTAACGGGCTAGGCATTTCGTTTGCGCCGGCCCGATCACATTGAGTTCAGGCCCTAGTCTTTCAGACGACGCAACAGATAGAGATAGCCCAGGGCTTCGCGACGCGCGGTTTCCTGAAGGTTTGCTGCTGCGCTGTGGCCGCCATTGGTGTTCTCGTAATAGAGAAAATCTTTGCCATCATCTTCCAGCAGTTTACCAAACTTTCGTGCATGACCCGGATGCACCCGGTCATCCTTGGTCGAAGTCATCAGGAAAATCTGTGGATAATCCTTGTTGGGATCCACATTATGATAGGGCGAGATAGAGCGCAAAAATGCCCCCTCCACCGGATCGGACGGGTCGCCATATTCACCCATCCAGCTGGCCCCGGCGAGCAACTGATTATAGCGCAGCATATCCAGTAATGGCACCTGGCACAGCACCGCATTAAAAAGATCCGGGCGTTGGGTATACATAACCCCCATCAACAGACCGCCATTGGAGCCGCCCCGAATACCAAGATGGCGTGGGCTGGTAACGTTTTTGGCGATCAAGTCTTTGGCAACGGCGATGAAATCATCGTAAATCACCTGGCGTTTGGTTTTCAAACCGGCTTGATGCCATTTGGGCCCAAACTCGCCGCCACCGCGAATATTGGCCAGTACATAGGCCCCGCCATTTTCCAGCCATAACTTGCCCAGCGTGCCGGAATAGGAAGGCCGCATAGAGACCTGAAACCCGCCATAACCATATAGCAGGGTTGGTGTGCTGCCATCATGGGGCATATCTTTTTGGTGGACGATGAAATAGGGCACTTTGGTGCCGTCTCTGGAGGTGGCCTCATGTTGTTCCACCACCAGGCCGGAGGCGTCAAAACGTTCCGGCAGGGCATAGATTTCCTTGGCCGTATTATCTTCCAGATTGTAATACCACAGCGCGTCGGGGCGCAAAAAGCTCTCTACATTGGCAAAGATAATGTCAGAATGAGGATTAACGGACGAAACGGAAATGGCCCCATTTTCCGGCAGGTCCAGTTTGCGGCCGGTCCAGGTCTTGCCATCAAAATCATAGGCATAAACGGTGCTGGACACG
This sequence comes from Robiginitomaculum sp., assembly GCA_015485335.1. Taxonomy (GTDB): domain Bacteria; phylum Pseudomonadota; class Alphaproteobacteria; order Caulobacterales; family Maricaulaceae; genus Robiginitomaculum_B. The sequence goes on along the minus strand of WFTT01000139.1, from coordinate 14,167 downwards.
TTTTGCAACATATTGACCACCAGCGCCGAGCGTGCCGCGCTGACACTGCTGATGGCGGAGCGTGCATCGGGGTTGAGTACCAGATGCACGTCGGGCAGGGCTTTGGTGTCCATAAAATCCTGCAAGGAAAAAGAGACCATGGCGCCTTTGGCAAAGGTTGGTCCGCCATCTTTGGGTGTCCAGTCTTCCTCCAGCGTTAAAATGGCCTGGCCTTTAAAGACGTCCTGAAAATTGGATTTTGCTGGCACGGGCACTTGTACTGGTGCCCCCTCTTCGGGCAGCCACCAGGTGGTGGTTTCATAAAATGTATTGGCCTCACTGGCGAACATGATGGACCGATCGCCCAGTTCCACACGGTAAGGCCACATACCCACATCGGTTTTATCGCCGCGTACCAATTCCTCGGCACTGTCCAGCGCCGTGCCGCGGGTCCAGCGTTTGTTGACAAAGGGATAGCCCGACTGGGTCATGGTATCACCGCCCCAGTCGGTGGCGACGATCAGGGTGTCTTCATCTTCCCACGCGGTGCTGCCCTTGGCCTCGGGAATGATAAAGCCATCCTTGATGAAGGATTTACTGGCCACATCAAATTCGCGGCGGACCGATGCATCCTTGCCGCCACGGGACAGGGTCACAATGCAACGTTCATATGTTGGCGATAGACAGTCCACGCCTTTATAAACCCAGTTTTCGTTTTCCGCCTTTGACAAAGCATCCAGATCAAGAAGCACATCCCATGTGGGATTGCCGCCAATATAATCAGCCAGCGAGGTGCGCCGCCACAGACCGTGGGTATGCTCTGCATCCTGCCAGAAATTATAGACAAAACCGCCGCGATGAGCGCCATAGGCGATCTTGTCAGTGGCATTTACAATGGCCAGGGCCTCGTCAAACAGGGCCTGGTATCGCGGATCATTCTGCAAATCGGCTAGGGTCCGCTCGTTCTGTTTATTGACCCAGTTCAGCGCCTTTTCGCCTTCCACCTCTTCCAGCCATAGTCGCGGATCCGTTGCCGTGGTGGCCGAAGCCGTGGAGGTTTCTGTTTTCGTCTTTGTATTCATGGTCGGGTTTTGCTCCACAGCCGGTTGGCAAGCCGCTAATCCCAGCGCAATAGCGATAGCGGAAAAAGATGAAAGAAGGCGCATAATGGTTTCTCCCCAAAACTAGCCAAAACTGGCCAAAACTGGAGCGCGCACCATGACGGCAAAAAGGTACTCGCGCAATGCACCTAAAGTGACTAAACTTTAATGCATGAAGTTTGCAAAAATGAACGGTTGCGGCAACGCGTTTGCCATATTTGACGTGCGCGCACGCGGCGGCGCCTTGTATCTGGCCCCGGAACAGGTCAAGGCCATTGCCGCCCCTGAACGGGGCTCGGGCTGTGATCAGATCATGGCGATTGAAAAAAGTGAGGCCCCGGCCGATGCGTTTATGCGTATCTGGAATGCCGGGGGCGAAGAGGTCTCCGCCTGTGGTAATGGCACCCGCGCCGTGGCCTGGTTATTGATGCAGGAAGCGGCATCGGATCAGGTGTGCATCCAGACCAATGCAGGCCTGTTACACGCACGGCGCGCCGGGGATCATCTGGTGTGTGTGGACATGGGGCCACCTAAGCTGGAATGGAATGAAATCCCCTTGGCCGAACGTATGGATACCCGCGGTATAGACATCAAGGTCGGCCCCATTGATGCGCCGGTCCTCTCTTTGCCGGGGGCGGTCAATATGGGCAATCCCCATGCGGTATTTTTTGTTGATGATGTGGCGGCCATCGAGGTGGAAACCCTGGGGGCCATGCTGGAACATCATCCACTATTCCCCTTGGCCGCCAATATCGGCTTTGCCGAGGTTCGCGCAAAAGATGAAATCCGCCTGCGGGTGTGGGAGCGCGGCGCCGGTCTGACCAAGGCTTGTGGCACCGGGGCCTGCGCCGCTTTGGTCGCCTGTCACCGGCGCGGTCTGACGGGGCGACAGGCCAAACTGATCCTGGACGGCGGTGAATTGCTCATCGAATGGCGCGAGGCCGACAACCATATCCTGATGACCGGCCCGGTAGAGCTGGAATATGAGGGGGAAATGGAGGGGCTGTAACCATTTCTTATGTACAGTATAAATGCGGCCTCCTCTTGCATTTATCGCCTTGCGCCGCCACTTTGCGCGCACCATGAGCATGCTTGCCAAAACCAAAGCGGATGAAGCCAAAATCATCACGCTGGGCTGTCGTCTGAACACCTTTGAGTCCGAGGTGATGGGCCGTCATGCGCGCAATGCCGGGCTGGACGGCGCGGTGATTGTCAACACCTGTGCGGTCACCGGCGAAGCGGTGCGCCAGGCGCGCCAGACCATTCGCCGGGCCAAGCGCGAAAACCCGGATGCCAAAGTGATCGTCACTGGCTGCGCGGCGCAGGTGGATGCAGATATGTTTGCCGCCATGGACGAGGTGGATCATGTGCTGGGCAATGCCGAAAAAATGAGTGGCCCGCATTGGAATTTCACCGCCGACACTCCCCGGGTGCAGGTAGGGGATATTCAGGGCGAACACAAAATCCATACCCATAATATTGAACGCTTTGGCAGCCGCGCCCGCACCTATATCGAGGTGCAAAACGGCTGTGATCACCGCTGTACGTTTTGCATCATCCCCTTTGGTCGCGGTCCGGCGCGCTCGGTCCCGGCGGACGAGGTGGTGGCACAGGTACAAAAAATTGCCGCCAATGGGGTGGCCGAAGTGGTGCTCTCGGGGGTGGATATGACCTCATGGGGCAAGGATTTGCCGGGCGCGCCACCTTTAGGCGCGCTGGTGGGTGCGATTTTGCGCGGGGTTCCCGACCTGCCTCGCCTGCGCCTTTCTTCCATTGATGCCATTATGATGGATGATGAATTATTTGCGTTGATGCAGGGCGAAGAACGCCTGACCCCCTATCTACATCTTTCCTTGCAGGCGGGCGATAATATGATCCTGAAACGCATGAAGCGCCGTCACAGCCGTGAAGAAGCCATTGATCTATGCGCCAAGCTGAAAGCCGCGCGCCCGGGCATTGCCTTTGGGGCCGATCTGATTGCGGGTTTTCCCACCGAAACCGAAAAGATGTTTGAAAATACGCTGAAACTGGTGGCGGAGTGCGACCTGTCCTATCTGCATGTGTTTCCGTTCAGCCCGCGTACCGGCACCCCGGCGGCGCGTATGCCCGCCGTGCCGACCGCTGTGGCCAAGGAACGCGCGGCACGTTTACGCGAAGTGGGGGCGGCGGCGCTGGTCCGTCATCTGGATCGCCATGTGGGCCAGATCGGCGACGTGTTGGTGGAAAAATCGGGCTTTGGTCGTCTTGCTGATTTCTCACAGGTGAAGCTGTCCGAGGATACGCCTGCCCGCATCGGGGCCATTATTGCGGTGCATATCGACGGCCATGATGGCACGCGATTAAGGGGGACGATGGTCTGATGCGTTGGTTCTGGCAGAAAAAGAAAAAACCTGAGGACAAGGGCGAAGAAACGCCAGCGATTGAACCATCGGTTGAGGGCATTGTTGCGCCTAAGAATGAGCCAACGGCTGAACCTAAAATTGAGCCAAAAATTGAGGAAGCCCCTGCCTTACCAGAGCCAGAAGACAAACCGGTCACAGAGCCGGAACCTCTATCTGCGCCTGAACCTGAACCCCAGCCTGAACCTGAACCCCAGCCAGAGCCAGAGCCAGAGCCAGAGCCAGAGCCAGAGCCAGAGCCAGAGCCAGAGAAACCCTCTTCGTCGGCCCCTGTGATTGCCGATCCGGTGCCGGCAGAGATGGAACCGGAAAAGGACGAAAAACCAAAAGAAAGTCCCGACGAGGACAAGCCCAAAAAGGCCAATATATTCGCCCGGTTTTCTTCAGGCTTAAAGCGTTCTTCCTCGCGTCTTGGCGAAGGGGTGACCTCTATCTTTACCAAGCGCAAGCTGGATGCGGAAACTCTGGAAGAGCTGGAGGATCTGCTGATTTCCTCTGATCTTGGCACGGCGCTGGCGCTGCGCTTTGGCGAGGCACTGTCCAAGGATCGCTTTGACAAGGATATTGACGAGCGCGAAGTGCGCGAAGCGCTGGCCAGTCTGATTGCCGATGATCTGCATCCCTTGCAAAAAAAGCTGGACCTTAGCGCCGGGCCAACACCCCAGGTGGTGTTGTTCGTTGGGGTGAATGGATCAGGCAAAACCACCACGCTGGGCAAAATTGCGGCCAAGCTGAGCGGCGAGGGCAAAAAGGTTCTGATGGTGGCGGGCGATACCTTTCGCGCGGCGGCCATTGAACAATTGAAGGTCTGGGGTGAGCGTACAAACACCCCGGTAATTGCTCGTGAGATCGGGGCCGATGCGGCGGGGCTGGCCTTTGATGCGTTGGCGCGTGCCAAAAAAGAAGGCGCAGATATTGTCCTGATGGATACGGCCGGGCGGTTGCAAAACAAAACCGAGCTGATGGAAGAGCTGCGCAAAATCGTTCGTGTGATCAAAAAACAGGACGAAAACGCACCGCATCATGTAATTTTGGTGCTGGATGCCACGGTGGGGCAAAATGCGCTTTCCCAGGCCGAAGCCTTTTTGGAGGCCGCCGGGGTCACTGGTCTGGTAATGACCAAGCTGGACGGAACCGCCAAGGGCGGGGTGCTGGTGGCGGTATCCGATCGTTTTCATTTGCCGATCCATTATATCGGCATTGGCGAAGGCATAGAGGATTTACAGGATTTTGATGCCGAGAGCTTTGCCGGAGCGATTGCGGGCCTGACGGAATAAATGCTGGCCATTGTCCTTATCCTGATCAGCGCGGTTTTTCATGCCAGCGTTAATCTGGTGGTCAAACAGGCAGGCGATCGGCTGGTCAATCGCGCTTTGATCAATCTGACCTCAGGCATGATTGCCATGCCGTTATTGTTTTTTGTCGCCCCGCTAACGCCACTGGCGGCCAAGCATCTGGCCATCGGTATTGCCTTTCACTGGGCCTATCAGATGGCCACGATCCGCGCCTTCAAACATGGGGATTTTTCCGCCGTTTATCCGGTAATGCGCGGCACGTCCGTTTTGCTGACCGCGATCGGTGCGGCAGTTTTACTGGGCGAAAGTTTTCCACCCATAAAGCTGGCCGGTCTGTTCATTGCCTCGCTGGCACTGACCCAGTTTCGCAAAAGTGGCAGTCCGGCCCATCGCAGTGCGCTTTTATGGGCCTTGCTGACCGCCTTCACCATCGGGGCTTATACGGTCAATGACGGGGCCGGGGCCAAGGCCGCTGCCAGTGGTGTTAGCTATGTGGTATGGTTTTTTGCTATCGAGGCGTTTCCGGTTACCCTGACGGCGATATTGATGCGCCGGGGCCGGTTTATCCGCGCTTGCCGCGTACAATGGCCCAGTGCCATGATCGCCGGGGTGATGAGCTTTGTTGGCTATGGCCTCAGCCTCATTGCCTTGCGGTTGGCAGATGTCAGCGAAATCACAGCCTTGCGTGAAACCAGTGTGGTCTTCGCCGCCCTGATGGGGGTATTTATTTTGCACGAAAACTTTGGCAGGCGGCGTATTTTTGCGGCTCTGGCCCTTGCCGCCGGGCTGATATTCATGCAGCTGGGCGGGTAGGAGATCGCCAAGATGAAAAACAATCGTTTATTGCTGGATATGGGGCCGCTGGTTATCTTTTTTGCGGCCTATAAATTTGCCGGCATATTCTGGGCAACGGGCCTGTTTATGGTCGCCATGGTATTGGCGCTGGGTTTCAGCTGGCTTAGCGAAAAGCGCCTGCGCATCATGCCGGTGATTACACTGGTACTGGTGCTCTTTTTTGGGGGCATGACGCTGTATTTTCAAAACAGCACTTTCATCAAGATGAAGCCCACGGCGATTTATCTGCTGTTTGCCATGGCGCTGGGCGGCGGGGCCGCCTTTGGCCAGTATTATCTGAAAGTGGTTTTTGACGGGGCCTTTGAAATGCCTGATGCGGTATGGCGCGTTTTAAGCTGGCGCTGGGCCGCTTTTTTTATTGCGCTGGCAGTACTGAATGAACTGATCTGGCGCAATTTTTCAGAAAATATCTGGGTGGATTTCAAGGTGTTTGGCCTGTTGCCGCTTACCCTGCTCTTTGCTTTTGCCAATATGCCATTGATGATGAAACACATGCGCGATGACGAGGAAAAAGAGGCGGGATGACCTTTATGATCATACCCGCCACCTTGCACTTATCTTGAAGCCTGCCCCTAGGGTTTCGCGTGTTTGTTCAAAAACTCGCTTAAATCAATACTTCCATCCGAATTTGTATCGGCGCTGTTAAACTTAGCCGTTGAAAAGGCGTCAAATTCTGCCTTGGTAACCACGCCGTTTTTATCCACATCCATGGCTGAAAACTTGGAGGCCTTTTTGGCTTTCATCATGTTTTGTCGTTTGGCGGCCATCGGACCACTTCCCTGTGGCCCCGGCCCCATGGATAGCGACATAAACTCTTCCTTGGTCAAAGTGTTCGAATCGTCGGCATCCATGGCGGCAAACATATCACCGGTATGCATTTCATGCTCGGCAGAACTCATAACCCCATCGCCGTTTTCATCCATAGTGGCAAAGCGCTGGCTCATGCGTTCCTGCATCATGCCCTGACCCAGTGCCGGGGCGGCGGTTATAGCCAGTATGGCGACGCCAATACCAAGTATGGGGTAATTTGATTTGATCCTGCTCATGAGGATGCTCCTTGTTTCATTTCTGTGACGTCCCTTTGCAAGACATAGGAACGCGCCCAGCGCACCGCCAAGCGCATATTGTCGCAGACAAAAAGTGTAGTTATTCAAACCACTATATTCAACAAGGATCCCGGCGGCAGAGGGGCGCCGCCCTGTGCCGCGCGCAAGGGGGCCTCGCGCATTGGTGTTGTGGGGGCAACCGCTGTGGCGCTTTGCGTAGGTGTTGTGGGGGGGGAGACGGCCGTATTGGTGGTGGCGGCCGGGGCTGATTTTCTCAGTTCAGCAAAAAAGGCTGCGGAGGCGGCCTTGGCATCGGCATTGGAGCGCTGAACGCCCAATTGCTGGGCCGCAATCAAAGATGACTGTCCGGTGACTTTCATGTCGTTACTGCCTTCTGGCACCCTTTATGGTTAATCTAAATTAACCATAGGCACGAAGCCTTATCGCAAGGTTAATCCGAGGGGGTGGGGGCAGATTTGAGGGCCGGCAAAATGCGCTTTTCGATAATGGTTTTATCCAGTGGGCTGGCCCAATTGGCTAGCACCTTTCCATCGGCACCGATGACAAAAGTTTCAGGTACACCGGTAATGCCATAATCAATGCCGGTACGCCCATTGGCATCTTCGCCTATGGCGGCAAACGGGTTGCCCAATTGTTCAATAAAGGCGCGCGCGGCCTCGGGTTTGTCTTTATAATTAATGCCAATAATGGTGACGCCCTGGGCGGCCAGATCCATCAGGATCGGGTGTTCGGCACGACACGGGGTGCACCAGGAGGCAAAGAAATTGATTACCACAGGCTGCCCCGCATAATCGGTCAGGGTTACCGGTTTGGCACCGTCCAGCGGTGCAAGCGTAAAGGCGGCAGCATCCAGTCCAACCAGCCGCGAAATGGCCGGACCTTTATCCCCGCGCAGGATCATGGCAACAAACAGTCCAAACAAAGAGGCCAGGATCAGAACCGGCACAATAATGAGCAAACGACGCATGGTAGACTCCGTAGCCTGGAAAATAATTTTCACAAGAGTGTCAAATCTTGGCCAAAAACGTCCAAGATCAATAGACCCCGCCCATTGGCTGTGCAATACGAGATGGAAATTAGACTCATCAGCCGGGCAGCGTCCTTCCCGATTATTGCGCTGCACCACGGCGCAAACAAAAAGGATGATCCCATGGCCTCTCTTGATAGTTTTAATTGCCGTCGCACCCTGGATGCCGGTGGCAAGACCTATACGTATTTTGATTTGAAAGAAGCCGAGAAAAACGGCCTTGCAGGCATTTCATCCTTGCCGTTTTCGCTAAAGGTTCTTCTGGAAAACCTGCTGCGCTTTGAAGACGGTACCACGGTGACTAAGGCCGATATCGAGGCGGTGGCCAAATGGCTGGACACTCGTTCATCGGACCATGAAATTGCGTTTCGTCCGGCCCGGGTACTGATGCAGGACTTTACCGGCGTTCCGGCGGTAGTGGATCTGGCGGCCATGCGCGATGCAGCGGTGTCGCTGGGGGCCGGGGCCGAGGTGATCAACCCGCAGGTGCCGGTTGATCTGGTCATTGATCACTCGGTGATGGTGGATAATTTTGGCCATGCCGACAGTTTTGAAAAAAACGTAGCCCGTGAGTTTGAGCGCAATCAGGAACGCTATGCGTTTCTACGCTGGGGTTCGACCGCCTTTACCAATTTTCGGGCCGTGCCGCCGGGGGCCGGGATCTGCCACCAGGTCAATCTGGAATATCTGGCGCAAACCGTCTGGATCAATGAACAGGACGGCGAAACCTTTGCCTATCCTGATACGCTGGTCGGTACCGACAGTCACACCACCATGGTCAATGGCCTTTCGGCACTTGGCTGGGGCGTGGGTGGTATCGAGGCCGAAGCGGCCATGCTGGGCCAACCCATTTCCATGCTGATCCCGGATGTGGTTGGCTTTAAATTACATGGCGCCATGCCCGAAGGGGCCACGGCCACCGATCTGGTGCTGACTGTGGTGCAAATGCTGCGCGAACTGGGCGTGGTGGGTAAATTCGTCGAGTTTTATGGCGACGGGCTGGATCATCTATCATTGGAAGATCAGGCAACGCTGGCCAATATGGCCCCGGAATATGGCGCCACTTGTGGCTTTTTCCCGATTGATAAAGATACCATTACTTATCTGACCGCCACGGGCCGTGATGCGGATCGCATTGCCCTGGTCGAGGCTTATGCCAAGACCCAAGGCTTGTGGCGCGAAAGCGGCCTAGAGCCGCACTATACCAAAACGCTGAGCCTGGATCTTGGCACGGTGAAACCCTCGATCGCCGGGCCAAAACGCCCACAGGACCGCATTGCCCTGGATGACGCGGCCAGCGCCTTCGCTGTGGCTATGGACAAGGTATTTGGTAAGGGCGGGGATGCGGATGCCTCTGTAGCCATTCCGGGCGAAGACTACAGCGTGAGCCATGGCGATATTTTCATTGCGGCCATCACCTCGTGCACCAATACGTCCAATCCGTCGGTGATGCTGGGGGCTGGTTTGCTGGCGCGAAATGCGGTCAAAAAAGGCCTGAAGGTCAAACCCTGGGTGAAAACCTCTTTGGCACCGGGATCACAAGTGGTCACCGATTATCTGGAAAAAGCCGGCCTTCAGGACGATCTGGATGCTCTTGGCTTTAATCTGGTTGGTTATGGCTGCACCACCTGTATCGGTAATTCCGGCCCTTTGCCGGAACAGTTCTCCAAGGCCATCAAGGACGGCGATCTGGTGTCGTGCTCGGTCCTGTCGGGCAATCGTAATTTTGAAGGGCGTATCGGCCCGGATATCAAGGCGAACTATCTGGCTTCGCCGCCTCTGGTGGTGGCCTATGCCATTGCCGGTTCGCTGAAGGTGAATATTACCAAAGACCCACTGGGCGAAGATGCCGATGGCAATCCGGTTTATTTGCGCGATATCTGGCCAACCACCCATGAAATTGCCGAAACAGTACGCAATTGCGTAACCCCGGATATGTTTGCCAAGCGGTATGCCGACGTCTTTAAGGGTGATAAGCACTGGCAGAAAATCGAAATTACTGGCGGGGAGACCTATGACTGGAACCCATCCTCGACCTACATCCAGAATCCCCCGTTTTTCGAGGGCATGACCATGGATATTGCCCCGGTAAAAGATATTGAAAACGCCCGCATTCTGGGGCTTTTCGGGGATAGTATCACCACCGACCATATCAGCCCGGCTGGTGCGATTACCGCCAACAGTCCGGCCGGCGAATATCTGCGTGCCCATCAGGTGCCGCCCAACGAGTTTAACTCTTATGGCTCTCGTCGGGGCAACCATAATGTAATGATGCGCGGTACTTTCGCCAATATCCGCATTCGCAATCTGATGCTGGATGGTGTTGAAGGCGGGATGAGCAAGCATTTCCCCGATGGCAAGGTTGAGCCGATTTATGATGCCGCCATGCAATATGCCGAGGAAGGCGTGCCGCTGGTGGTGATTGCTGGCAAGGAATACGGCACCGGCTCATCGCGGGATTGGGCCGCCAAGGGTACACGCTTGTTGGGGGTTCGTGCCGTTCTGGTCGAAAGTTTCGAACGCATTCACCGTTCCAACCTGATCGGTATGGGTGTATTGCCCCTGCAATTCCTGGATGGCCTTAACCGCGAAGCCCTGAACCTGGTCGGGGATGAAACCATTACCGTTCACGGGCTTGATGCCATTCATCCGCAATCAAAAGTTGGCGTGCAGATCACTGGTGCAGATGGTAGACAGCAAAGCTTTGACGCGCTGGTGCGGATCGATACCGATGATGAAATGGAATATTTCCGCAATGGTGGTATATTGCATTACGTGTTGCGCAATCTTGCGCGGGCGTAATGCACCCGCCATGTGCTTCACATCCAATTGATTTGTACGTGTTCATTTGGGTAATTAGTATGGGCTGATGATAGCACGATCCCTTCTTGCCCTTTTGGGCGTACTGGTACTGGCGACGGCAGGATATACACAGGATGATCCGCCGGCGGACCGTGAGGTCGTGGTCGAGCTGTTTACCTCTCAGGGCTGCCCGAATTGTCCGCGTGCCAATGCCTTTTTAGCCGATCTGGCAGCGCAAAAAGATGTCATCGCGCTCAGCTTCGCGGTGGACTATTGGGATTATCTGGGGTGGAGCGATACCTTTGCCATGCCGGCCTTTACCGCGCGCCAATATGCCTATGGCAAGGCGTTAGGTACGCCACGGGTTTACACGCCGCAAATCATTATAAATGGGCGTAAGATCTATAAAGGCATGCACGAAAAAAAGGTCCGCAAGGCCGTAGAACGGCAATTGCAAAATACCAATGCCATCGGACCGGATGTCCCCCGGGTTCAGGCGCATCTGAATGCTGAAGGCAAGCTGGTGCTGGATATATCTGGTACTGCGAATGATGGCGCGGCGATCTGGATGGCGGCCTATACACCCGGCGCGCAAAGCATTGAGGTCAAGGGCGGCGAAAACAAGGGCAAGAAAATGCTGCAGGTCAATATGGTAACCGGCTTGACCAAATTGGCTGACTGGACCGGCGGGCATACCCGCATGGTGCTGCCCATGCCCGAAGAGGGTGGTTGTGCCATCCTGTTGCAGGACAGCGAACAGGGGCCGATTTTGGCTGCCGCCAAGGTAGAAGCCTGATCCCTGATTCTTCAGGCCAAGATACAGATGCGACCGTGTCTCCAAATCCCCTAAAGTGCACTTGTGGATAAAAAGGTATGAATCGGTTCGTCGCAATTTGTGGCGGCGCTACACCGATTTATTGAGAGGTTTGTATTAGCCTTTGCAATATGGGAATGGGCAAAGGGACATACGCAATCATTAAAACCGGGGTGATGTCACTCATCCTTGCCGGCATTGTGTTTTGTCAGCCTTCTTTGGCCCATGCAGATCGTTATGGCACCAAGCCCGCGCAGGTGGTTTCACCTGCAAACCAGTCTGTATTGCGTAAGGCGGATACCGGCGGACAGGAATGGGGCACCACAAAATCCTTCTTTATTGTTGATACCCATTTGGACCCGGTGGTCAAACCACCGGTCAGTGTGCTGATACACTTTGTTGGCGCGGCTATACATAACCGAGCCAACCAGGGGCGGCACTTGCGCGCCAAGCATTATATTCAGAACGAAAATAAAAAAGGATGGTACGCTCTGGCCGGGGCTGGTGGCCATGCCGTGACGCTGAAACCTGGGTTATCTGCGGAGACAGATGCAGTGCGTCTGCAAAGACGGGCCAAGATTGGTGTCGCCCAGGTGGGCGTGGCGCGGGATATTGGCGGCGGGCGTGTCATATTGGGGTATTTGCGCAGTCCGTCCGAGCGGGATGCATTGCTCCCCTTTGCCCGGTCTCAGAAAGGACAGGATCTGGCGGCACTGACCCTGACCATTAAACGCTGAAAGTTTCGCTTTTTCCCTTTTATTTTGGTCTTGCCGCCCTGATTCACCCCCTTATGATGCCACCAGGAAAAAGGGGAGAACGAAATGGGTGCTGTAGATATGCTAACGCCGGTCATGGTGCTGGCCGGATGGACCATGATTATATTGATCTGGCTTTATGCCACGCGCATTCCCGCGATGAGCAAGGCCAAGATTGATCCACAAGATGTCCTGCAGGGCGATGATTTGTCGTCTAAAATTCCGCTGTCGGTGCGCCAGATCGCCGATAATTATAACCACCTGCTGGAACAGCCGCCGCTCTTTTATGCGGTGGCGCTGGCCATAGCGGCCATGGGGCATGTGGATGCCCTGGCAGTGAATGCGGCCTGGGCCTATACGATCCTGCGGGTGCTGCATTCGCTGGTGCAATGCACCTACCACAAGGTGATGCACCGCTGGGCGCTCTTCATGCTTTCCTCCATCGCCCTTGGGGTGATGGTGGTGAATGAATTGCTCAAGCTGTTTGGCTGATCATTCTAGTATAAATGTCATGCATGCTTGACAACGCCACATGATATGTCATGTTACCTTTCCGTATTGGATAGGAAAGATGACATGAAAGTGCGTGAAGCCTTAAAAGCAATTTGTATCAAAAAGCCGTTTACGCCCTGGCTTCCCGTTTGTGTGGGGGTGGGGGCGGCGGTGGGTGCTGGCCCCGATGTGCCCATGGGAGTCGGGGTTGGAGCTGGCCTTGCCCTGGGGGTTTTATTCAGCCTCTGGAGCATGCGCTAAGGTAAAGTGTGCAAAACTGCATCGGATGAAATCTTATCTGTTGATAAAAATACACTGCCTCTTGTGGTTAACGTCGCTTTAAGCCCAATATGTTGGGGTTGGTCGTGCAAATGTGAATCACAGGGGCTTTTTTAAAATGCACAAAACTTCTTCTACGCCAGGTCTGTTGACCCCATCCTTTGCCTATAAGCCATTTCGCTATCCATGGGCTTATGATTTCTGGAAGAAGCAGCAACAGGTGCACTGGATGCCCGAGGAAGTGCCCCTGGGCGAGGATTGCAGCGATTGGGCAACCAGACTGTCTGATGGCGAGCGCAATCTGCTGACCCAGATTTTTCGGTTTTTCACCCAGGGCGATATTGAGGTGAATGACAATTATATGGAGCATTACGCCCGTATTTTTAAACCCACCGAAGTAAAAATGATGCTGTCGGCGTTTTCCAATATGGAAACGGTGCACATTGCCGCCTATGCCTTGTTGTTGGAAACCATCGGCATGCCCGACAGCGAGTTTTCTGCCTTCATGGAATATGAAAGCATGGCGGCCAAACACAATTACATGCAGCAATTTGGCACCGACACCAATGAAGACATTGCCCGGTCCCTGGCCATGTTTGGCGGCTTTACCGAGGGGTTACAGCTTTTTGCCTCCTTTGCCATGCTGATGAATTTCCCCCGCTTTTCCAAAATGAAGGGCATGGGGCAGATTGTTTCCTGGTCGGTGCGTGATGAAAGCCTGCATTGCGAAGGCATGATCAAGATGTTCCACGAGTTTTCCCGCGAAACCGGCTGTGTCACCAAATCGGTGGGCGATGATATTGTGGATTGCTGTAAAACCGTGGTCGGCCTGGAGGACAAATTTATCGACCTGGCCTTTGAAATGGGCGAGGTTGAAGGCATGAATGCCGCCGATATCAAAGGCTATATCCGCTATATTGCCGACTGGCGCCTGGGCCAACTGGGCCTGCCTACGGTTTATGGTGTCAGCAAACACCCGCTGCCCTGGCTCAGCGAAATTCTGAACGGGGTGGAGCACGCCAACTTTTTTGAGGCCCGCGCCACAGAATATTCCAAGGGCGCGACACAAGGTGAATGGCATGGGGACGAAGGGGTCTGGTCAATGTTTGACCGGCGCCAAGTGGACGCCAACGCACATTAAAGACCAAATGCTACCATCCGGATGGCTGGCCCTAGGCCGCCTTGGATTTGGCCCGTTGCAACAGCCCACTTAGCTCTTTGAACAGCTCGCCCTGATTATCTGCCATGGCATCTCGGGCGCTTTTGGTGCGCAATAATCGCATGGCCCGCAAATTGGCCTCTT
>WFTT01000138.1 GCA_015485335.1 Robiginitomaculum sp. | reverse complement strand
TACCATCCGGATGGCTGGCCCTAGGCCGCCTTGGATTTGGCCCGTTGCAACAGCCCACTTAGCTCTTTGAACAGCTCGCCCTGATTATCTGCCATGGCATCTCGGGCGCTTTTGGTGCGCAATAATCGCATGGCCCGCAAATTGGCCTCTTCGGTGCATTGCCCCATGGTGATCAGTCCCTGATCGGGCAGTTTCAGCAAGAATATGGCCTTTTGGATGGCGGTGGTGTCCCGGCTTTCAATTTGTTCAAAGGCCTTGTTGTATTTCATGGCATTATAGCAAAGGCGGTCCAGCGAGGCGCTAAGCTCCTGCTTGTCTTCTGCGCTAAAACCACCGGCCAGCACCCATTTTTGTGCCCGCGCACAAACGGATAGGCGCTCAAATACTTTGGCACCGCCATTGCTGAGCCAGCGATCCGTTTTATGGGCCCCGATAATGGCCCGCAAAAAGGTGGCCAGCTTTTGCTTGTTCTGTTCGCCAACCATGCTTTGCTCGAAATCAATCAGAGTGAGGATTTCCTCACCCGGATTTTTGGCCGAGATCAACATCCGTTCAATCGAGCTGGCCTCCAGCAGACGTGAAGAACGGATGATAAAGGCTTCGCTCAGCTGGTCTGGCGGGGCCAGTGCAGGGGGCAGTCTGACCAGACGGTTAGCCATTGAACGGTTCAGCATAACCTCGTCTTCGAAACGATCCGGATACAGCCGGCGCGGGCCGCGCAGTTCCTGAAACACCCTGGCGACCAAAGCGCTTTGGGTTTCGGGCAGTTTTTCCGAACTAATGGCAATGGCCAACAGGCGGGCGCTGTCGCTGGCATTTTCGGGGGTCTTGCCACACAAAATATCGGTGATGCGATCCAGACGATCGCCAAGCTCTTCGCCGTCTACGCATCTATCCAGCGCGTGGGGCAGGGCGGTAATTTCCGCCAGAAACGCATCCAGCACCGAAAGGCCCACATTGTCCTTGTCCGGTTCGACCAGGGCGTCGCTGACACAACCGGCCAGAAACGAAATTTTATCGGGCCAGCTTTTGACGTCCGATAGACGCGAGGCAATAGCGGAACTTAGGGCGAAGCCGGGGCTTTTAAAATTCTTGACGGCCGTCAGTGTGGCCGCAAAGCCGCGTTGATTGAATTCCAGCGTGCGCTTTTGCGCCTTGGCGCGGCGCAGCTGATCCGTGGCAGTATCGGCCAGTTCGGTCAGGCGGCGCACAATATGCTGGACCGAACATTCCATCGCTCCGGCCTGGGCAATGGCGACTTTCTGGATGGCGTGCTGGCGATCATGACCCGCCGCAGCCAGTTTTTCTGCCAGATCAGAGCGGTGCAACAGCTCCAACGTGCACACCCCGTTCTGGCGCAACCATGGCGCCAGGGCGCGGCCCAAAGTGCGGCGGGTGTGGATGGTATAAAGGTCGTCTGGTGAGTTGCAGGTAGGTTCCATCTTGTTGTCGGCGCGAATTTTACGGGTGTGCCGCTCTTCGCCTTCTTCAAAAATGGTGACGCTTAGAAACGTATTCTGGTTTTCGTCATACGATTCCTTGGTGACCCGCACAGAACCTTTTGGCAGGCCTGCCAATTGCGTTTTGGCAATTTTCAGGGCCTCTTCGCGCGATTGCAAAGCCTGATCAAGGTGCCACCCTGATTTGCGGTTTTTTTTAACAAAAACCTCAAAATGTATTTCTGCACTCATTAAAAGCCCCCGTAATTCGGAAGAGAGAGTAGCGTTAATCCTTTAAGGTCTGGTGAAGGCCGTAATCTTGCCCTGATTAAGTACTGCTTTGCGTCTAGTAGCGAGATGTTCTAAATAGAGTGTTCCATATTCAAGAGGTTTCGCATGACCACGATCGCCCTTGTCGATGATGACGAGAATATCCTGACTTCGGTTTCCATGTTTCTGGAGGGCGAAGGGTATCAGGTCCATACCTATCATGATGGTACGGCGGCGCTTGCCGGGCTTACCGAACGGCCACCGGATCTGGCGATCCTGGATGTAAAAATGCCCCGCATGGATGGTATGGAGGTGTTGCGTCGTTTGCGTCAGACCTCGAACATTCCGGTGATTTTTCTTACCTCCAAGGATGATGAAATTGACGAGGCTCTGGGGTTAAACCTTGGGGCAGATGATTATGTCACCAAGCCGTTCTCACAACGGCTGCTGGCCAGCCGGATTAAGGCCATATTGCGCCGCGCCAAAGGTGAAATGAGCAGCGAAACCACTGAAGAGGGTGACCAGAAAGTGGTGGTCCGTGGCCAATTAACGCTGGACCCGAATCGCCATGCCTGCCTCTGGGATGGCAAGCCGGTGCGCCTGACCGTAACCGAATTTCTAATCCTTCAGGCGCTGGCGCAACGCCCGGGTTATGTCAAAAGCCGGGACCAGCTGATGGATGCGGCCTATGACGATCAGATCTATGTGGATGATCGCACAATTGATTCGCACATCAAGCGTCTGCGCAAGAAATTTCGTGTTGTGGACAAAGATTTTGATGCAATCGAGACCCTTTATGGTGTCGGTTATCGCTATACTGCATAATGGCAGGATCTGACCACCAACGCCGGTATCAGCGTGCCTGGTCCCGTCTTTCTGCACAGATTTTGCTCGCTAATCTAGCGGGATTGTTTGTGCTGCTTGCCGGGGTGCTGGTGCTGGATCAGATGCGCGAAGGCCTGATCGAGGCGCGTATTGCCAATTTGCGTTCTCAGGCCGAACTCATTGCCGGTGTTCTGGAAGAGGCCGCCACCTATGGCGAGCCAAAACCAACACTGGACGTTCCCCGGGCCAGTTCGGTCATGAGCAGTCTGTATCTGGCGGACGAAGCGGCCCGGGTTCGCCTGTTTGATGCCAAGGGGGCCTTGATCGCCGACAGCGCTATTTTGCTGGACAAGGTGCGGGTAGGGCCGCTGGACCCGGTACCCGAACCGCATGGCCTGGCCGAACGTGTGCAGGCGGGGGTAGTGGATTTTATACATAAAGTGCGCGAACTGCCCCCCTTTAAGCGTCATATCAGTAAATACACCCGCACGATTCAGGAAGAGGTCAGCCTGGCCCTGTTGGGCGAAGCGGTGGCCGGGGAACGGATTGGTGAAAATGGCGAGCGGTTGGTCTCGGTATCGGTGCCGGTACAGCGGGTGGTGGCGGTACTGGGGGTGGTGACGGTCGAATCCGGGGATGTGGATGCGATTATCGCCGCCGAGCGCCGCGCGTTGGTGCCATTTATTCTGGTGGCTGTACTGGTGACGTTATTGTCCTCAACGCTGCTCACCATTTTTATTGCCAGGCCAATCCGAAAACTGGCGCGCACTGCCGAACATATCCGCCGCGGTGGCCAGCACCGCACCATGCCGGACCTGTCCAACCGCCGCGATGAAATTGGCGATCTGTCCCGGGCCTTCGAGGCCATGACCGCCGCGCTTTATGACCGTCTGGGGGCCATTGAAAGCTTTGCCGCCGATGTTGCTCACGAGATCAAGAATCCCCTGACCTCTATCCAGAGTGTGGTTGAAACCTTGCCCGGGATCGAGGATCCCGAGCGCCGGGCACGGTTACTGAAAATCCTGCAAAACGATGTACAGCGATTAAACCGGCTGATCACCGATATTTCTGCCTATTCGCGTCTTGATGTTGACCTGGCCCGCACCCGGGCCGAGCCGATTGATCTGCCCCGTTTGCTTACCGATATTGTTGCCGGTTATGGTAACAGCCAGACAAAATCCAACATACCGGTGACGTTGGATATCGCTAAACAAACCCCCAATATTATTTATGGATCCGAAGATGCACTGGCCCGGGTCTTTCAAAACCTGATCGACAATGCCCGTACCTTCAGCCCCCAAGGTGCCAAGGTGCATGTACGGGTGGAGCCGGGGAATCTGGACGGTTCGGGCAAGTCTGAAATCGTGCGCATCATTGTCGAGGATGAGGGGCCGGGCATTCCCGAACAAAGTCTGGAGAATATATTCACGCGGTTCTATACGGACCGCCCGGAAGGCGAAAACTTTGGCTCTCATTCCGGGCTGGGGCTGGCCATCGCCAGACAGATCTGTACGGCGCACAAGGGGCGCATCTGGGCTGAAAACAAAACCAGGCTTAGCGAGAAAAACCCCGAAGCCGGCACAGTGGTTACCGGGGCGCGCTTTGTGGTTGAACTTCCCACAGACATGAGATCATAAACCCTCTATGCATGGCCCGTTACATGGGTTTAGATGCAGGTAATTTCGCAAGTGATATCGCGGGCGTTTGGGGGAGCCTTCATGATCGGACTGGTTGTCGTTACCCATGGACAGTTGGCGCGCGAATTTGTTGCCGCCATGGAGCATGTCGTCGGCACACAAGAAAACACCTGTAGCATTTGCATAGGTGCCGATGATGATATGGACCAGCGCCGCAATGATATACGCGAAGCCGTGCGGGCCACCGATCAGGGCGAGGGGGTGCTGATCCTGACCGATATGTTTGGGGGTACTCCATCCAATCTGGCTTTGTCCTTGCTGGAAAAAGACAGGGTCGAAGTGCTGGCCGGGGTTAATCTGCCCATGTTGATTAAAATTGCCGAGGCGCGCGGCCATGCCTCGCTATCCGAACTGGCGGCCCAGGGGCTGGATGCCGGGTCGCGCTATATCGCCCTGGGCTCAGCCATAACGAATGCGTCTTCATGAGCGCGGATGAGGACACCATTAGCGCCGAAGTGATCATCCCCAATGCCCGGGGGTTACATGCGCGGGCTTCGGCACGCTTTGTCACCTGTGCCAGCGGATTTGATGCTCAGATCGAGGCCGGGGCTGGCGGGCGTAGCGTATCAGCCGATTCGATTATGGAACTATTGATGCTGGCCGCGGCCAAGGGCACGTCCTTGACCATATCGGCAAAGGGGCCCCAGGCCGCCGAGGCGGTTAAGGCCCTTTGCGCCCTCGTTGAAGATGGCTTTGGTGAAAACGGCTAAGCCAATACGGCGCTAACCACCGCCAGACCCGCCGCATGGCCGCTTAACCCATGGGCATTATCGCCATGAATCCCGCCCAGCGCATAGACCGGCCCGGGGGCGGTTTTGGCAATGCGGGCAAAGGCATTCAGCCCAAGGGCGGCATTGGCCCCTTTGCATTTGGTATCAAAAACCGGGGATAACAGTACCGCGTCTGCACCGGCGGCAAAGGCCGTATGGACGGACGCTTTTGAATGCGCCGCGGCGGTAAAAATACGGCCCGGCATGGCGGCACGCCAATCGGCAATGGCACCGTGCATGGTTTGCGGAAAATGCACGCCGGTATCCGGCCCCGGGGGCACGCCGCTGTCACAGGAGACCAGAAACGTAAGGCCACGGTCCCTGGCAATGGCGCTGGCTTTGGTAC
>WFTT01000137.1 GCA_015485335.1 Robiginitomaculum sp. | reverse complement strand
GGCGGCGCACCAAATTTATACCGGATCGATGCAAAGATATCGTGCGAGGTATAGCTGCCGGTATCGATGAAGCTGGCAGAGGTGCCACTGAAGGCATCAAAGCGCTGGCCGTCTACTTTGAAAAAGCGATAGCCAAGATCGAAGGTCCAGTTGCGGTCCAGCTCGTAGCCAAAGCCAGCCAACAGGTTATAGGCCACGTCGCGGTTTGCATCTCTGGCGGCGCCTACCGGATCGGTTGGTTGGCCATTCAGGGTACCAATCGCGCTCAAATGTGTGCGGGCATACCCGATGCCGGCGCCCACATAAGGGACAAGCTTGCTGTTGACGTCAAAATCATAAATGACATTCGCCATAAATGAGGTTGAGTTGAAGTCGGTTGAGCTGTTGGGGAATTTCCCAACGGCGCCGGTGTCGTTGTAACGCTGGGTCGCATCAAAATCGACGCGCCAGTTGTTACCAAAATCATAGCCAAGTCCAAGGGTAGGGCGGACTTCACCAAGTGAGTTGATTTTACCATTCAAAGCACCGGTGGCATTCATGCTTTCCAGGCTACCATAACCGACACCTGCCCGGACATACCAACCTTCGTCCCCGGCAAATGCCGCTGAGGTCGCCCCCAACATCGCAGCCGTAGCGACCGCAGATAGAAGTAATTTCTTCATAATCCCCTCCCGAGGCTTCCCCTCGAAACATTGAAACACACATTGCTCATGCCGAAACCTAACTGAGCACACTATTCGCGCCGGTCAGTAACGATTCCTGACCAGATGTACCATGATTAAAGGATCACGGTTAAAAACGCCAGACTTTAACTTGTATTTTCGAAAGAAAGTTTGTTTTCAGTGGTGCTGTTGTGCAAATGCAACACTAATGGTGTTCAGGTTAAACTTATGTGACAGGAGAAGCTAGCTTCCCTCGGCGGCCTTCGTTTCCGGATTAAGCGCCCGGGCAACCTGTGGCGGCATGTATTTTTCATCATGTTTTGCCAAAACCCGGGTTGCCTGAAAAACACCGTTTTCGCCAAATGTGCCTTCTGCAACAACACCTTGGCCTTCGCGAAACAGGTCCGGCAACACCTTGTCGTATGTTACCAGAACGGTGTTGTTAAAGTCGGTGACCTTGAATTGCACATTCAGGCCTTCGCCGCGCTTCACGGTGCCTTTTTCCACCATGCCGCCCAGGCTGAGCTTTTTATGGGAAGACGGAGGCGTTTGCGCCAGTTCTGTTGGCGTATAAAAATATGATATACTTTGTTTTAAAGCCGAGGCGACAAGAAAAACCGCCCCGATCAGGGCTATGCCGCCAATGCCAATGGCCAATAGTCGGGTGTTTTGTTTTTTTGGTATCACGGCATCCTCATTTGTGCTGGTGGTGCAAGTTTAACGTGAATGTAGGGACTGTCACTAGAAACCCTCATGCGACATATTGCCAGAAAGCATATAATGTCACCTGTGAAGGGTGCACAGGGCAAAATTTAACGCTAGAAACGCGCCTATGAGCGCTGAACTCGGATTTTTATCTCTTTTGCTGGCTTTAGGCTGTGCCCTGCTGCAAAGCTATGCCGCTTTTACCAAAACCCCACAGGGTCTGGCCCTGGCGGTCAGTGCGTCGCGGGCTCAGGCGGTGGCGGCGCTGGCGTCCTTTTTGTTTTTGCTGGCGTCCTTTGCGGCTTCGGATTTTTCGGTCACCAATGTGGTGGCCAACAGTCATTCGACCAAGCCGATGTTTTTCAAAATTGCCGCCGGTTGGGGCAATCATGAAGGCTCGAT
Source organism: Robiginitomaculum sp. (assembly GCA_015485335.1). Lineage (GTDB taxonomy): Bacteria > Pseudomonadota > Alphaproteobacteria > Caulobacterales > Maricaulaceae > Robiginitomaculum_B. The sequence continues at coordinate 7,297 of WFTT01000137.1, read as the reverse complement.
GTTGCTGTGGGCCATGATTCTTAGCCTGTATGGCGCTTTTTTTGCGCAATTCACGGGCCGTAAAAGTGTCGATGGGCGCTTTGCCATCGGGGTGATGGGCTTGCTCAGCGCCGGGGTGCTGGCCTTTATTGCCCTGGCCTCCAACCCGTTCTGGCGGCAAATTCCGGCGGCCACCGATGGGCGCGGCCTGAACCCGTTATTGCAAGACATTGGTCTGATCATTCACCCGCCCATGCTGTATCTGGGCTATGTCGGTTTTGCCGTACCCTTTGCCATGGCCATGGGGGCTTTAGCCAAAGGGACCATCGACAAGGAATGGGCCAAGCGCTCCCGCCCCTGGATGCTGATTGCCTGGGGATTTTTGACCTGGGGAATCGTGCTGGGGTCTTGGTGGGCTTATCGCGAGCTGGGCTGGGGCGGCTATTGGTTCTGGGATCCGGTGGAAAATGCTTCGCTTTTACCCTGGTTGGTGGGGGCGGCGCTGGTACACTCCACACTGGTGCTGGAACGCCGGGGCGGCTTTCCGGGCTGGACGGTATTACTGGCCATCATCACCTTTTCACTTAGCCTGATCGGTACTTTCATTGTGCGCTCGGGCCTGCTCACTTCGGTGCATGCCTTTGCGGTGGATCCGGCGCGAGGGCTGGCCATTTTGATTTATCTGCTGGTCGCCATTGGCAGCGCCATGGCGCTGTTTGTCTGGCGCGCCAAAAGCTTTGAAGCGGACATTCATTTCACTCCTGCCTCTAGAGAGGCCATGATCTTGGTCAATAATCTGGTGATGAGCTCGGCCGCGGCGGCTATTTTTCTGGGCACCCTTTATCCCTTGCTGATCGACGCTATTGGCGCGGCCCCGCTTTCCGTTGGCGCCCCGTTTTTTGCGGCCACGGCCATCCCCCTGTTCATTATCGGCATGGCGGCCATGGGGCTGGCCCCGCTGGCAATCTGGCGCAAGGGCACCCTCATGCAGGCGCTGGGCCAAAGCCGCTTTGCTCTTGGTATTGCATTGGCCGGCATTGCCCTGACCATTGCCTTGAAACCCGGCAGCCTTATGGGCCCGCTGGCCGTGGGCGCGGCGCTCTGGGTGGGGGCCGGCACCGTCACCTATGGGGTGAAGCAACGTAAAATGCGCTGGACACTGGACCAATGGGCCATGGTGCTGGGGCATTTGGGGCTGGCCATTGCCGCCCTTGGCATGGCCTCGACGGCGCTTTTTTCTACCGAAGTCAGTCAGGCGGTCAAACCTGGCGAGATCGTACAGCTGGGCAAGGTACAGGCGCGTTTTGACGGCATTACCGGCGTGCGCGGCCCCAATTTCACTGCCGAGCGGGCGCAAATCAGTCTGTTGGGCGAGGATGGCAAGGTTTCGCGTACCCTCTATCCAGAACGGCGCTTTTATCCGGCCAGCGGCATGCCCACCACCGAAGCGGCCATTGATTCGCATTTTCTGGGGGATTTGCACGTCACCGTGTCGGCCTTAACCGAAAAAGAGGGCGAGAAAACCATTGTCAAAGGCTGGGCGGTGCGGCTGTTTTATCGGCCCTTGATTGGCTGGATATGGGTTGGTGCTGCGCTGACCGGTCTGGGCAGTCTGATCGGCGGGTTTGGGATTGGTTGGCGTCGTCGCCGGCAAAACCAGACAAACGCTGCACAGCCACAGGGGGCGTCATGAGAGCGCTGTTGATCCTGATGGCGGCCTTGATGCTGGGCGCGTTTGTTGCCCCGGAACGGCCCTTGGGCGATCCGGCACAAGAGGCCCGCGCCCTTAATCTTTTCAAAGAGTTGCGCTGTCCCACCTGCATTGCACAATCCATTCATGATTCCAATGCCGATATTGCCGGGGATTTGCGCGTTATCGTACGCGAACAAATCGCCCAGGGGCGAACCAATGAAGAAATTCGGAACTATCTGGTGGCCCGCTATGGCGACGTGATCCTGTTGCGGCCGCCGGTCAATGGCACCACTTTGCCGCTCTGGCTGGGGCCGTGGCTGATCTTTCTGGTGGGTGGTGGCATCGTCTTTGTGGCCATGCGCCGCCACCGCGTGAAATCGGATTAAGCCGATGAGCGCCGCATCGTTCGAGCCGATCAGCCTGCGGGCACAAGATCTGGGCTGTGATCGTGGCGGCCAACCCGTTTTTCGGGGGGTAAGCTTTGTCCTGAACCCCGGGGAGGCGATGATCCTGCGTGGCGATAACGGGGCCGGTAAAACTAGCCTGTTACGCCTGCTGGCCGGATTATTACCCATTGTGGAAGGCTCGCTGGAGGTAAAGAGCGCCCAAGCCGATTGGCAAAGCGGCACCGCGGCGGGCCTGATTGCCTGGCAGGGGCACGAAGATGCCCACAAACGCGCCCTGACCGTTTTGGAAAATCTGGCCTTCTGGGCCCGCATACACGAGAGCAAGTGTGACCTTGATAATGCGTTGGAACGCGTTGGAATATCTGCACTTTATCACTTTCAAGCAGGGCAGTTATCGGCGGGTCAAAAGCGCCGCCTGGCACTGGCGCGTCTATTGATTCAGAACCAACCTATCTGGTTGCTGGACGAGCCTACGGCGGCGCTGGATGCCAAAGCCGCCAAGATGAGTGAAGAGCTGATAGCCGCGCATCTGAACGATGGCGGTATTGCCATTATTGCTACCCACAGCCCCTTTGCCCCCAAAGGCAAGGTGAGCGAGCTAAACCTGGTGGCGGCCGCATGAACTGGTTTGGCACTTATCTGGCGGTTCTGGGCCGCGATATGGGCGTGGCACGCCGGGCCGGAGGCGGCTGGGCGCAAGGGGCGGTATTTTTTCTACTGTTTATCCTGTTGGCGGCCTTTGCCATCGGGCCGGAAACCCGCGCCCAGGGGCCGATTGCCCCGGCCTTGGTTTGGCTGGCGGCGGTCTTGGCCAGCCAGTTATCGCTGGACCATCTTTTTCGTGCCGATCTGGAAGATGGCTCGCTGGATATATTGGCCACGTCCGGGGCCAGCCTTAGCGCCATTGCTGCGGGCAAATCTACGGCGCACTGGCTCGCCAGCTTTGCCCCGGTCACGCTGCTCTCTCCATTGGCAGCGCTGATGCTGGGGGCGAAAGTCGAAAGCTTGGTGCCGCTAATGGTATCGCTGGCCATTGGGGGTCCGGCCTTTGTATTTCTGGGAGCGATGGGAGCGGCGCTGGCGGCGGGTCGTCAGGGAGGTGGATTGCTGGTATTGCTGCTTTCCGGGCCATTACTGGCACCACCGTTGATCTTTGGGGCCGGGGTTATTCGCAATGGGGCGCTGGATAGCCCGGATTTGAAACTGCTGCTGGCCAGCTCGCTAATGGCGCTGGTATTGTCGCCCCTGATCTGTGCGGCGGCATTGCGCGTGCATATGGAATAAGGTTCTGTAACACCATGTTTTCCTATTTTGCCAATCCTGAACGCTTTCAAAATCTGGCCAAATGGCTGGCCCCGCCCTTAATGGTGCTTGGACTGTTGGGCATTGCCATTGGCTTTGGGGCCGGGCTGTTTGTCGTGCCTGTTGATTATCAACAGGGTGAGGCGGTGCGTATGATGTATGTGCATGTGCCGGCGGCATGGCTATCATCCTTTGCCTATGCCTTTATGGCCGTGGCCAGCCTGATCAGCTTTGTCTGGCGGCATAATCTGGCCGATGCCGCGGCCAAGGCGGCGGCCCCTTTGGGGGCGGCCTTTACCTTTCTGGCATTGCTCACCGGGGCATTGTGGGGCAAACCCATGTGGGGGGCGTATTGGGTCTGGGATGCGCGCCTGACCTCCATGCTGGTGATGTTTTTCCTGTATCTGGGCTATATGGCGGTGCGTACCATTGTGCCGGACGAGGCCCGCGCGGCGCGTCTGGCGGCGATTACCGCCATGGTCGGGGCGATCAATCTGCCCATCATCAAATTTTCCGTCGACTGGTGGTCCAGCCTACATCAATCGGCCAGCGTGTTTCGCGCCGGTGGCTCGACCATAGACAGTTCCATGTTGTGGCCATTGCTGGTCGGGGCGCTGGGCTATACGGCGCTGTTTGGTTGGCTGGTACTGGTGCAAATGCAAACCGAACTGGATCAGCGCCATGCGGCGCGTTTGCGGCGGCGACTGGCCGGGGGGCGGGTATCCCGACCCCAGGCCCCACAACGGAGCCTTTCTGATGCTTGATATGTTGGACATGGGTAAATACGGCGTTTTTATCTGGTCCTCCTACGGGGCCTCGGTGCTGGTTATTGGTGGTCTGATGATCCGGATCTTGAAACAACGCAAAAAAGCCAAAGAGGCTTTGCGCGATCTTGAACAACAAATGCAAAGTACATCCCCCTTATGAGTCCTTTATTTCTGGTTCTGGCCGCCTTTCTGATCCTGTCGGTAACCGCTATGGCCGTTGCCGGCGCGGCGGGGCGCACCAAGGTATTGATCAGCAGCGCCGCGGTGATGGTAATCCTGGTGATCGGGGTTTATGGCCTGTTGGGTCGTCCGGACCTGACCCGGCCACGCGCCGCGACCCCCGAAGTGTTGCAGGCCCGGGCCATGGCCAAAATGGATGAAACCGGCGCCATTCTGGAGCGCAGCAAAACCGCCACTGTTGAAAACTGGACCGACCTGGCCAATCAATACTGGGCGCTGGGCAGCCCAAGAAAAGCTGCCGGCGCCCTGGCATCGGCGGCCAGCATTGCCAAGACCCCGGTGGAACGCGATGGCCTGTTGGGCGCACAGGCTCAGGCGCTGGTCACCGCCAATGACAAACAGGTTGGTCCCACGGCCCGGGCCCTGTTTGCCGACATCCTCAGCCGAAATCCTGATGATTTGCGGGCCTTGTTCTTTTTGGGACTGGCCGCCGAACAGGCCGGCGACAAGGCCACCAATAAAAAATACTGGGGACACATCATAGAAATCGCCCCCGCCGATACGCCATGGCGCAAAACGCTGGAGGCGCGCATGAACCGTGTGGGCGAGGTCCCGGCAAACCCGGCACCCGCACGACCGGGCACGTTGACTTTGCCCGAAGGGCCACAAAGAGACATGATCATGGGCATGGTAGCGCGTTTGGCCGGGCGATTGAATGATAGTGGCGGGCCGGCCGAGGAATGGGCAAAGCTTGGTCGTTCCTATGGTGTGCTCGGGCGATATGAAGAGGCCCTAAAGGCCTATGACAAGGCGCTGGAACTGGCCCCCGAGGATGCGGCGATCAAAAGCGCCCGCGATGGCATCGCCGCGCAAATTCAATAGATAACCGCTATGTGCGCGCACTATGGCTTTTCCAACCTGCTGACCTGGACCACTTTGGTGGATCTGGCGGGGTTGATGGCCGGGGCCGGGGCCCTGAACCTGCCGGAGGAAGAGCGTTTTTTCCCGGGCTCCATGGCTCCAATAGTGGTCAATACTCCCAAGGGGCGTCTGGCCCGGCGCATGCATTGGGGGTTGGTGCCGCCATTCTGGAACCAGCCACTGGAAGAAAAGCGCTTTCCCACCTTTAATTACAATACCCGCGCCGATGACTGGCTGGACAAGCCCAGCTTTCGCGACGCGGTGCGCCATCGTCGGTGCATTATTCCCGCCACCTTTTTTGCCGAATATAGCGGCCCGGCCGGGGCCAAACAGGCCATTCCCTTTGGTCGTCCCGATGGATCGCCCTTTGCCATGGCCGGGGTCTGGGGAAAATGGCAAGGGGTGCACAAGGGCGAGGCGGTACAGATGAACACCTTTTCCATGCTGACAACCGATGCCAATGCGGTGGTACACCCCATCCACCCCAAGGCCATGCCGGTGGTGCTCAGCTGGGCAGATATTGGCCTGTGGATGGAAGGCCCGCTGGAAGAGGCGATAAAGCTCGCCCGGCCATGCCCGGATGATGCGCTGGTGCGGATATAAACCGCATTCGCCTTTGTGGTGTCAGAAACCTAAAGGTGTCACCCCGGAAATTTCTTTAGAAATTATCCGGGGCCTATAGATCCATTCAAATTACCTAGTGGATCCCGGCTCGGTGGCCGGGATGACAGTCAGTGTTAATCCTAATCCTGATCCTTCAAAATATAATCCACGCTCTTCAGATCGCCATCATTTTTGGCCGGTTTGATACCCAGTATATCGGCAACAATGCCATAGACATTCACGTTATCAAAGGGCTCGGCCATGATGCCGTGTTTAAACGCCGGGCCTTCGCCAATGAAGGTGCCATACATATCGTGGCCGTGGCGATCATAGCCGTGCATACCCTTGGGGGCGTGGGTGTATTTAGAGGTCAGAGAGCGCGCAAAGATCAACCAGCCGGGCTCGGCCACCACAAAAATATCGCCGGTGCGGTCGTCATTATTGACGTGCCAGCGTTTGGGTAAATGCTCGCGCCGATAAACTTGCAATTTGGGATTGGCATCGGCTAATTGAGCATAGATGCGGTCGATATTGGCCGGGTCTTTGACAAAGATATGGGCAAAGGGGCCACCGGAAGGGCCGCCGGCACTGGCAAATTTGGGCACCATAACCTCGTCCAGATTGATATAGTCATCCAGATAGATAAGGGCGTTTTCCTTGACCTTGGTCATGCCATGATCGGAAACAATGACCAGATTTACGCGGTTTTCCAAGCCCAGTTTTTTAATGCCGGCAACCAGATCGCCGATATATTTATCCACATCCAATATGGCGGCGCCTTCTTCGGGGGTTTCGGGGCCATAACGGTGTTCGGCGCTGTCTACATCATGAAAATAGAGCGTGATCAGGCGCGGGCGATCCTTTTCCGGCAGGGCCAGCCAGTCAAGCACCTGGGTAATGCGTTCGGATTTGGGTTTGTTGTGCTGATAGGGGTACCAATGGGTTGGCCGTTTGCCGGCAATTTTGGCCTCGGATCCCAGCCAGAACATGGCCGCCGTGGTCAGCCCCTGTTTCTCGGCGGTGACCCAGATCGGCTCGCCGCCCCACCATTCGCTCTCCCCATGGGTGCCGCGCTCCATCAACCGGCCGGTCTTGCGTGAATAGGCCAGATTGGAGGTGATGCCGGTATGGTTGGCATAAAGCCCGGTGGCGATGGAATAAAAATTCACAAAGGTGACGCTGGGCATGACCGGGATCAGACCTTGTGCGCGAACGCCTTCCTTGGCCAGCATACGCAAATTGGGGGCAGGGTGGCGGTCAATGGCATCCCAGCGCAGCCCGTCAATGCCCACCATAATCACGATGGGCGCGTCTTTGGCGACCGGTTTGGGGGCGGCATTGGGCGCGGTTGTGGCCTGCGCGGTTTCTATCGGCGCCGCTGGCCCCGCATTTTGCCCAAATACTGTTGTACAGCCCGATAACTGTCTCTTATACACATCTCCGAG
>WFTT01000136.1 GCA_015485335.1 Robiginitomaculum sp. | reverse complement strand
GTGTCATCCCGGCCCCCGAGCCGGGATCCATACTGAATCCATACGCAAACGGACCGGCACAATGGATCCCGGATCAAGTCCGGGATGACACGTTTGGTTTTGGAGATGGGGATAGAAATATCTAGTCCCACACCGGCATGGCTAAGGTATTATGCTATCCATACTTCGAGGTCCTTCGTCGGTGCTGCGCACCGCCTCAGGACACCTCAGTATGAGGTCAGCATTTTATTCTCCACCTCATCCTGAGCCTGTCGAAGGATGAAAGATAAAAAGCGAAAACCAAAACCCTCATCTTAAGGGATTTTAGAAGGAAATTGTCTCGAAGGGCGAAGGAGGGACAATGGACTTTCTCATGTTTCGACAGGCTCAACATGAGGGCTTTGTTTCCATTACCCACCACCTCAATAAGGCGAAAGCACCCTATGCCCACGCCCCGAACAGCTTGGACAGCTTCAACCCCTGCCCCTGATAGTTGGAGCCGGTGGATCCATAAAGCGCGGACGGGGTTTGGCTCATGGGTTCAAATACCAGTTTAGCGACGGTCTGGCCGTCCTCAAGGATGAAGGGCACATCGCGGCCGCGCACTTCCAACACCGCCTTGGCCCCTGCCCCACCGGCCCCGTCATAGCCAAAGCCCGGGTCAAAAAAGCCGGCATAATGGACCCGAAATTCACCGATTTCAGGGGCAATGGGAGCCATTTCGGCGGCCTCGCCGGGGGGGATGCAAATGGCCTCTTTGGAGGCCAGAATATAAAATTCACCAGGATCCAGGATCAACTGGCCCGCGCGGGGGCAAAGCGCCTCCCAGTAATCGCGGGGATCATGGCCGCCAATGGCGCGCAAATCCAGCACCCCGGCATGGCGTTTGGCCCGATAGCCCACCAGGGTATCGGCGGCCAGGGCCAAAGATACATCCAGCGAGCGGGTGGCAACCGGCACCATTTGTGCCTCCCCACCACCTTCGCGACGAAGGCGAATTTGTGCCAACCGGTCGCCGGGGCGCACCAGTACGGAAAAGGTACGCGGGCTGATCTCCAGCCACAGCGCCCCCTCATAGCCCGGCGCGATGGTATCAAATGCACTGGCCCCATCGGTGATCACCCGGGTGAACACATCGATGCGCCCGGTCGAGCTTTTGGGATTGGTGCGCGCGCAAATATTATCCGGCAGGTTCAGGGTTTCCTGCAAGGGCACCAGATAAATGCACCCGGTTTCCAGCACTGCGCCGGGGGTAAGATCAATCTGGTGCATCACCAAAGGGGCGGCCAGACGCGATTGCACCGTTACGCCTTGCCCGGGCAGAAAGCTGGCGCGCAGGCGATAGGCGGTGCGGCCCAGACGCAAATCCATACTGGCCGGCTGGATCTGGTCCCCATCCAATGGGGTCTGAAATGTGATGATGCCATCATCAACACAATCGCGAATTTGCTGATCGGCAAGGATTTTGGCCGTGCTCATTTTCACTCTGCCTTTATGTTTACGCAAAACAGACGCGATTCGTTCCCATGGCGCAAGCGCTTGATGATCGCCCAAAACCGGATAGAGATAAGATCATGACCTGGGAAAAGACCACCAATGGGATTTGTGTTCGTGTTGAGCCATTTTTTCTGGACGATCGTTCCAGCGTTTCGGAAAGGCGTTTTGTCTGGGCCTATCAGGTGGAGATTGAGAACCACAGCGACATGACCGTGCAATTGATCAACCGATATTGGCGCATCACCGATGCCCATGGCCATGTTGAAGAGATCTTTGGCCCCGGTGTGGTAGGGGAACAGCCGGTGCTGGCGCCGGGACAATCCTACCGTTATACTTCGGGCGCCCCTTTGACCACGCCATCAGGTCTGATGGAAGGTTATTATGAAATGCAGGGCAATACCGGCATGGTGTTTCGTGCCCCCATTCCGCTTTTTTCTCTGGACAGCCCCCATGATACCGCCAGCAAGCATTAGCGAAGAAAGCCAACGGCCCATGAGAACGCATTTCCATGAATAGCGCCCGATCCGTTTCCCTGATCATGGGGGCCCTGTTGATCCTGCTCGGGGTTTTCATGCTGGCCCCGATGCTGACTGACTTTGTCACCGGGTCCGATGAATGGCGCAGCTTTGCCACCGCCTCGGCGCTGACCCTGTTTTCCGGGGCGATTTTAATGCTAGTGGCACGCGGCGGCCAATTGCACATGAATTTGCGCGCCGCCTTTATCCTGACCACGGTTTCCTGGGTGGTGATGGCGGCCTTTGCCACCTTGCCCTTTATGCTGAGCCAGACGCCGCTGTCCTTTGCCGATGCGTATTTTGAAACCATGTCGGGGCTGACCACCACCGGCTCCACGGTGATGAGCGGGCTGGATGATCTGCCCAAGGGCATATTGTTATGGCGGGCCATTTTGCAATGGCTGGGGGGGATTGGCATTATTGTGATCGCCATGGCGGTGTTGCCGATGTTGCGCGTCGGCGGCATGCAATTGTTTCGTGCCGAATGGTTTGAACCCATGGGCAAAATCCTGCCCCGCGCCCAGGCCATCGCCATTGGTATTGGTGCGGCCTATCTGGGCCTGACCATATTGTGCGCCGGGGTGTATTGGATGCTGGGCATTTCGGCCTTTGATGCCATTTGCCTTTCCATGACCACACTGGCCACCGGGGGGTTTGCCAATTCGGATGCTTCGTTTGCTGCCTATGCCCATGGCGGGGCCGATATTGCCGCCAATATTTTTATGGTGCTGGGGGCGCTGCCCTTTGCCATTTACATTCTGGCGGCGCGGGGCAATCCGGCGGCACTCTTTAAGAATGCGCAAGTGCGCGGCTTTTTAATTCTGTTACTGGTACTGATTATCGGTGTGACCATTTATCTGGTCATGGCCGGCGAGAATTACAGCGAAAACGCCCTGCGACTGGCCGCCTTTAACGTCATTTCCATGGTCACCGGCACTGGCTATGCGTTCGGTGATTTTCAGCTCTGGGCACCGGCATTGGGGCCGTTGTTTTTTGTGCTGATGTTTGTTGGTGGGTGTGCCGGGTCCATGTCCGGCGGCATAAAAATTTTCCGCTTTCAGGTGGCCATTGAGGGCCTGCGCGCCTTTGTGCGGCGCATGGCCAGCCCCCATCTGGTCAGCCCGCTGCGCTATGACGGGGTGCCTTTGCCACAAAGCGCGCTGTTTTCGGTTTATGACTTTTTCTTCGTCTACTTTGCCTGTTTTGCCCTGGCTGGGCTGGCGCTGTCCTTTGCCGGGCTGGATACCGCCACCGCGTTATCCAGTGCGGCCACGGCCATGGGCAATGTTGGCCCGGGCCTTGGCGATGTGGTTGGCCCGGCGGGGAATTTTTCATCCCTGCCTGATTTTGCCAAATGGGTATTGTCGCTGACCATGCTGGTCGGCCGGCTGGAACTGTTCACCGTATTGGTGCTGTTCACGCCGCGCTTCTGGGTGAGTTAGACCTCTGTATTTTCTGGTCTTTTCGGCATCCACAACTCAATTTTGCGCCCCTCGGGGTCAATAAACCAGCCAAAATCACCATAAATTTCTGACTTGATGTCGCCAACAATCTGACCGCCTTTGGCCCGCACCTGTTCCAGCGCCTGGGCCACATTATCCACCATCAGATTGATCATGACATCCTTTGCCGACGGGTCCATATATTCACTGTGGCGATCAAAAATGGAAAACACAGGCCCGGCAAAGTCATGGGGAGGGAAATGCACATATTGCGTATCCCCGCCCATAGTTTCAAAACCCAGGCCAAGGGCATCGTGATACCATTGTGCTGTTTTAGCCGGATTATCGGACTTGAAAAAAATCCCGCCTATGCCGGTTACTTTTGCCATTTCCACCATCCATGTCTGATACCCGTTTTACTTACAGGAAATTTCCGATGGACTGAAGAAAAAGTCTTTTGAGCAAAAGGCGCAGGTCATGCGAATGCGTCCGTCCTCTTCGGTCATGCCCGCATGTTCTTCGGGGGGGAATTGGCTGAGGATGGATTTCAGATAATCCGGGGTACAGGGACAGCGTTTGTGCAAGGGTGAGGCCTCAAAAATCCGCACCCCGTCTTCGTGAAACAGACGATAGAGCAAGGTGCCGGCGCTCAGCTGTGGGTCGGTCAGTTCGTCGGCGCTAATGGTATCAAACAGCGCACTGGCATGGTCCCAGTCCTCGTTACTGGCATCATCAGCGCCACTTTGCCCCGCGATCAATTGCAGTATCGCGCCGCCGCCGCGCCAGCTTTGCGTGCCGTCCCCATGGGTCAGCCGGGCAATGGTGGCGTTCAGGCGTGTGGGCACCTGTTCCGAACTGGCAAAATAGCGCACGGCACTGTCGCTCAACGAGGCCCCTTCCAGCGCCACCACGCCCTGGTAACGCTCGGCCGCCGCGCCCGGATCAATGGTCAGGGCAAAGCGGCCCTTGCCCACCAACTGGCCCAGATCCGGCGACAGGCCTTTCAGGCTTTGCAGGGCCTCTTCATCATAGCGCGCATAACCGCGCACGCCTCCCGTAGTGGAATAATCGGCCAGTACCAGCGAGACCGGCCCATCGCCGCTGACCTGAACGATCAGACGGCCATCAAATTTCAACGAAGACCCCGCCAAAATGGCGATCAATACCGCCTCGCCCAGCAAGGCCGCCACCGGTTCGGGATAATCATGCGCGCCTAAAATATCATCCAGCACCGGCCCCAGACGCACCATGCGTCCCCGCACGGGCCGGTTTTCCAGCGCAAACGGAACCACCTGATCATCCTCGGCGCCCAGCGTCTCAACCGTATCGCTCATCCGGCAAAGCACCATTTCAAAATGGCCTTTTGCCCGTGCAGACGGTTTTCGGCCTCGTCAAATACCAAAGATTGCGGCCCATCGATCACCGCTGCGCAGACCTCCTCGCCCCGATGCGCCGGCAGGCAGTGCAAAAAGGCGGCCTTGGGTTTGGCTAGCCCCATCAGGTCTTCGGTGACGCTATAGGGGGCCAGATCGCCAAGGCGCTTTTCGGCGTCTTTATCACCCATGGACACAAAGGTATCGGCAATGATCACATCGGCCCCATCCACCGCCGCGCGGGGATCGGTAGTCAGCTCTACCCTGGCGCCGGAATTGGTGGCATAGGCCAGATCATCTTCGCGCGGTGCATAGCCATCGGGACAGCCAAGGTTCAGTTCAAAGCCCAGTTTTGCCGCCGCATGAATAAAGCTGGTCGCCACATTATTGCCATCGCCAACCCAGGCGAGTTTCAGGTCGCCAAGATCGCCAAAATGTTCCTGCAGGGTCAGAAGATCCGCCACAATCTGGCACGGGTGCGAACGATCGGTCAGGCCATTAATCACCGGCACACTGGCATAGTGCGCAAATTCGACCACATCCTCATGGGCATTGGCGCGGATCATCACCGCATCGACAAAGCGCGACAACACCTTCGCGGTGTCCGGAATGCTCTCGCCACGCCCCAATTGCATATCGGCGGCGTTCAGCACCAAAGACGAGCCGCCAAGTTGCCGGATCGCCATGTCAAAAGATACCCGGGTGCGGGTCGAGCTTTTCTCGAAGATCATGGCCAGCGCCCGGCCCGGCAAAGCCGGATCGGGGTCCGGCGTGCCTTTGGGCAGGCCAGCACGGGCCGCCCTCATAGCCGCCGCATCGGCCAGAATGGCCTTTAAGTCCGCCGCCGTAATATCGGCAATATCGAGAAAATGGCGCATGGGATCAGTCTTTCTTGCGGGCCGCGGCCAGCGCCTCATCCAATACGGAAATGGCCTTGCGGGCATGCTCTTCGGTGATGATCAAGGGCGGGGCCATGCGCAGGACATTATCGCCCGCCGCACCGCTCAAGAGGCCGCGCTCACGCGCCAGGCCCATGACCTCGCGATTGACATAGGGTTCTTTCAGCTTGATACCACACAACAGGCCCTTGCCGCGTACATCCTCGATCATGTCGGGATAGGTATCAGCCAGCGCGGCCATTTGCTGTTTCAAGAGCTGACCCATTTGCGTCACATGATCCAAAAAGCCGGGCTTCATGATCTCATCCCAAACCGCAATGCCCACGGCCATGGCCAGCGGATTACCGCCATAGGTCGAGCCATGGGTGCCCACCACCATGTGTTCGCCAACGGCCTTGGTGGTCAGCCATGCCCCCAGCGGGAAGCCCCCGCCAACGCCCTTGGCCACGGCCATGATATCGGGCTGGGCACCGGACCATTCATGGGCAAACATTTTGCCGGTTCGCCCGGCACCACATTGAATCTCATCATAGATCAGCAGCGCCCCGGTTTCATCGCACAGTTTGCGCAACAGGCGCAGAAATTCATCCGGCGCGGCGCGCAGGCCGCCCTCGCCCTGCACCGGCTCGATCAGCACGGCGGCGGTGTTGCCGGTTATGGCCGCTTTGGCAGCCGCTTCATCGGCAAAGGCGATCTGGGTAAAGCCTTCCATTAACGGGCCAAAGCCCTTCATATAGGCCGGATTGCCGCCCGCATTGATGGCCCCATAAGAGCGACCATGAAAGGCCCCCTGGAAGGTTACAATTTCGATACGATCCGCATTGCCTCTGGCGGCATGGTATTTACGCGCCGCCTTTAGCGCCCCTTCAATGGCTTCGGTACCGGAATTGGTGAAAAACACCAGATCAGCAAAGCTGTTTTCACAATAGCGGCTGGCCAGCTCTTCGCGCGCCGGCACCTCGAACATATTGGATAAATGCCATAATTTGTGCGCCTGATCCTCCAGCGCCTTGACCAAGGCCGGATGGCAATGCCCCAGACAATCCACCGCAATTCCGGCAATAAAATCCAGCCAGGCATCCCCCTTGGCATCATAAAGCCAGACGCCTTCGCCGCGTTCAAACACCAAATCCGGCGGCGCATAGGTGGGGATAAGATGTGAGGTCATGACAATACTCCTGTAAGAGAAACGCAGATATTAAATTCAGGTTTTAAGGCGCCATCCAGAACGCAAAATGGCATAACAGGCAACGGCCAGTACCAGGTTGATCAGGCTAACAAAAATCACCCCCCGGGTGATGGAGCCATCGGCCATGCCGGTAAAGCCATAACGAAAGCCATCGATCAGATAGAAAAACGGATTGGCGGCGCTTAGGTTCTGGAAAATCTGTGGCAAGATTTTCACCGAATAAAAAGTTCCCGACAAAAATGTCAGTGGCAAAAGCACAAAATTCTGCACCGCCGCCAGATGATCAAAACGCTGGGCATAAATGCCGGCCAACAGACCCACCATGCCCATCATCAGGGCCGCATTCAGGGCAAACCAGAAAGCCACCACAGGATGGGCAATGGTGATGCTCATAAACGG
>WFTT01000135.1 GCA_015485335.1 Robiginitomaculum sp. | reverse complement strand
CATAAAGGTTGGCACCGGGGCTCGGATAGCCGCGGCCGCAGCGGTGATGAAAAACATCCCCGATGGCGAGGTTTGGGGTGGCCATCCGGCGCGCCCATTGCGCCGCTATATGCGTGAACAGATTGCACTTCGCGATTTGGCGGCCAAAAAAGGGGCATCATAATGGGCGAGACCGAAGCACTGGCAGCCAGGGGACAATCCATCAATCTGGATGAGGTTTGCCATTATCTTCCCCACCGCTTTCCCTTTTTGATGATTGACCGGGCCGAAGAGTTTATCGAGGGGCAAAGCATTACCGGTATCAAGGCCGTCAGCGCCAATGAGCCGTTTTTTCCAGGGCACTTTCCTGGGAACCCCGTCATGCCGGGGGTGTTATTGATTGAAGCAATGGGCCAGTCCGGGGCGCTGTTATCTTCAAAAACGCTGGATTTAAAACCCGGTCAGCAAACCATCATGTTTCTGGGGGTGGAAAAAGGTAAGTTCCGGCGCCCGGTTGTGCCGGGGGATTACTTGCGCATTCCGGTCAAATTGCTCAAAATTCGCCGTAATATTCATTTCTACGAAGGTGAAGTGCGCGTAAACGATGCGGTCTGTGCACAGTGTACATTCAGCGCCATGGCCGTGCCGAGCAAAGCATGAATGATACCAATATCCATCCCAGCGCCGAGGTAGAGCATGGTGTCAAATTAGGCACCGGGGTGAAGGTTGGCCCCTATAGTGTGGTGAAGGCCGGTGCAGAAATACGCGACGGGGTCATTATTCACGGTCAGGCCTATATCGCTGCGTCCGTTACCCTGGGCGAAGGGTGCGAAGTCTTTCCTCAGGCGGTTCTGGGCATGGCACCTCAGGATGTGAAATACACGGGCGAAGAGACGCGCCTGGTCATCGGGGCGCGTAATATTATCCGCGAACACGTGACCATGAATCCAGGTACCGCAGTGGGAAATGGCATTACCGTTGTTGGTGATGATGGCTTCTTCATGATTGGATCTCATGTGGGGCATGACTGTGTGGTTGGCAATCATGTAACACTTGCCAATTCGGTGGCGCTGGGCGGTTACGTCCAGGTTGGTGATTATGCCAGTTTTGGTGGTCTGGCCGGGGTGCATCAATTTGTGCGTATTGGCCACCATGCCTTTGTCGGGGCGATGGCATGTGTTACCAACGATGTTATTCCTTATGGTATGATCCAGGGCAATCCGGCGCGACTGAACGGGTTAAACGTGGTGGGTATGCAACGTGCCGCCATGTCTCGTGCCTCCATTCAACAGGCCCGCGCCGCCTATAAGGCAATATTCAGCCATAAAGAAGGGGTGTTTGAGGATCGTTTAAAGCATGCACAATCCTTGTACAAACAAGATAAGCCCGCCATGGATATTATAAATTTTATTCAGACGCGCTCTTTGCGTCCCTTGTGTTTGCCCGATGACTGCTAATAATAACAACACGGACTGGTCGCATTTGGGCATTATTGCCGGCGGCGGGGAATTGCCTATGGTGTTGGCCAGACAGGCCATTGCCAAGGCCAAGAAGGTATCCATTGTAAGGCTGAGTGGGTTTGCCGACCAGGATTGGACCGGGTTTTCAGCTCAGGAATTTTCTATCCATAATATGACCCCCATTGGCAAATATCTCTATGAAGCCGGTGTGGATGCAGTCACCTTTGCCGGCAATGTTCGCCGCCCGGATTTTGATGATTTCACCATTAAGGGCATACCGGATTCCGCCCAGGAAGCCTTGCATAATGCGGCGCGCCAGGGCGAAGACGCCTTGTTGCGCAGTGTGATCAGTATTTTTGAAAAGGCGGGGTTTGTCGTGCTGGGGCTGAATGAAATTGCGCCGGATCATCTGGTGCAACCCGGTATTATTGGCAATCAACAGGCCTTTGCCCAGTCACAAGACGATTGCCAGCGCGCCAGCGACATTGCTCGCCAAATCGGGGCGATGGATATCGGACAAAGTGCCGTGGTCTGCAAAGGCATTGTGCTGGCCGTTGAGGCACAAGAAGGAACCGAACAGATGCTGGCCCGCTGTGCCAGCTTGCCCAAGGCTTTACGCGGCACGGAAAAACAAAGATACGGCGTGTTTGCCAAATGGGCCAAACCCGGTCAGGATCGCCGTATTGATCTGCCTGTGGTGGGGGTGTCCACGGTGGAAAGCGTTGCCCGTGCTGGTTTGGCCGGCCTGGCTCTGGAGGCCGGGGCCGTGATGATGTTGGATCCCGATGCGGTAAAGGCGGCGGTCGAACGCCAGGGACTTTTTATGCTTGGGGTTAAGGCCGGGGGCTAAGCATGGCAGAGCAAAAAGCACCCGACGCCCCGGTACGCATCTATCTGGTGGCCGGCGAAGCCAGTGGCGATATTCTGGCCGCCGAATTGATCGATCCTTTACGTGAGTGCTTTGGCGGCAAGGCAGTATTTGCTGGTATTGGCGGGCCGGCTATGGCGGCAAAGGGCATAGACAGTCCCATTGCCATGTCTCAATTATCTGTCCTGGGGTATGTGGAAGGCCTGATGGCATGGGGGCGGATCCGCAGACTGGCCAAGGAAACGGCCATGATGATTGATAAATTTCAGGCCGATATTGTTGTTCTGGTGGACAGTTGGGGGTTTACCATGCGCGTGGCCAAGGCCGTGCGGGCCTTGTGCCCCCAAACGGCCCTGATCAAATATGTTGGACCACAGGTCTGGGCCTCCCGGCCTGGGCGGGCCGTTGATCTGGCTAATACCGTGGACCAATTACTGACCATTCATGCGTTTGATGCGTCGTTTTACGACCACACCTCCCTGCCAGTTCACTTTGTCGGTAATCCGGTACTGTCGCGCCAAAGAAAGGGAAATGGGGCGGCTTTGCGCAAAACCTATAAACTTGGCCCGCAAGACAAGGTTATGCTGGTCCTCTTTGGTAGCCGTCGTGCCGAATTCTCCAAACTGCAGGCGCCATTCATGGAGGCAGTGCAAATTTTACGGGCTAAGAACCCTGCATTAACGGTTTTCTGTCCGCTGTCTGAATCGATTGCGACACAGGTGCGCGCCGCAGCGATAAATGATCCACGTTTCGAAGATGTTATTTTTCTGGATGAGGCAGACAAGGAAGATGCCTTTGCCGCGGCAGACCTGGCCTTGGCCTGTTCGGGAACGGTTACAACGGAACTGGCCGCCGCCGGGGTGCCCATGGTGGTTGGTTATAAGGTCAATCCGGTAACCTGGGGATTGTTGAAGGTTTTCTTGCTCAAAACCCGTTTTGCCTCTTTGGTCAATGTGGCCGCCAAGGCGATGATTGTGCCCGAATATATTCAGGGCGCGTGCCAGCCAGAGGCATTGGGGGCGGCCTTGGATGCGCTGCTCAATGATGGCCGTACTCGCGCCAGACAACAAAAGGCTCTGGCCGATGCCGTTGACAAAATGGGGTCAAATGGACCGCCGACGGCGCAACGCGCCGCCGAGGCCATTCATGAGTTTTGGCAAAATACGCGCTAGCGATTATCCATCGGTACATAGTCCCGTTGCGGGGCGCCGGTATAAATCTGGCGCGGACGCCCGATTTTCTGTGATGGATCGCTAAGCATTTCAGACCATTGCGCAATCCAGCCCACGGTACGGGCCAGTGCAAACAGAACCGTAAACATATCGGTCGGGAAACCCATGGCCTTCAGGGTAATGCCAGAATAAAAATCAATATTGGGATAGAGCTTGCGATCTACAAAATATTCGTCGCTAAGGGCAATGCGTTCCAGCTCCAGTGCGATTTTCAAAATCGGGTCATCGCGGTGGCCGGTGACATCCAGCACTTCATGACAGGTGCGCTGCATGATTTTCGCACGCGGATCATAGTTTTTGTAAACCCGGTGGCCAAAGCCCATCAGACGGAACGGGTCGTCCTTGTCTTTGGCCCGCTTGATGAATTCCGGTATGCGATCAACTGAACCGATTTCATAAAGCATACGCAAAGCCGCTTCGTTGGCGCCGCCATGAGCCGGCCCCCACAGACAGGCGACGCCGGCGGCGATACAGGCAAAGGGGTTGGCCCCCGATGAACCGGCAAGGCGCACCGTAGAGGTCGAGGCATTTTGTTCATGATCGGCATGCAGGATGAAGATGCGATCCATGGCACGAGCCAAGATCGGATTTACATCATAATTTTCTGCCGGCACGGCAAAACACATGCGCAGGAAATTTTCCGCATAGCCATAATCATTGCGTGGCCCGATAAATGGTTGACCAATCGAATATTTATACGCCCGGGCCGCAATGGTGGGCATTTTGGCGACCATGCGATGGCTGGCGACGGTGCGTTGCACCGGGTCATTAATATCGGTGGAGTCGTGATAAAAAGCCGACAAGGCCCCCACCGCACCACAGACAATGGCCATGGGGTGCGCATCGCGCCGGAACCCGTTGAAAAAGGTATCAAACTGGGTGTGCAACATGGTGTGATAGGTAATGGAGTGGGAGAACTCCGCCATTTCAGCCGGGGTGGGCAAATGGCCATAAAGCAATAAATACGAAACTTCGAGGAAATTGGATTGCTCGGCGAGCTGGTCAATCGGATATCCGCGATAGAGCAGGGTACCTTCGCCGCCATCAATATAGGTGATCTGGGATTCGCAGCTGGCGGTGGAGGTGAAGCCCGGATCAAAGGTGAACATGCCCGAATGCTTGTACAGCGCGCGTATGTCGATGACATCCGGCCCCACCGTGCCAGAATATACCGGAAGTTCCAGGGCTTCGCCGTTCGGTGTGTTCAAGACCGTTTTATTGGTTTTTTTAATCTTTATTTCCATCATTAGACCTCATCTCAATATTATGGCGCTATGTACGCCTCTCTTTTTTGTCGTCTTTCAATTCATCTTTGCCGCTAGGGCATCATCTATGCGCGCCAGCGTTTCGGCCTTGCCCAACAACGCACAACTGGCACCCAGATCCGGCGCCGGGGCACCGCCGGTCAGAGCTGCGCGTAATGGCTGGCCAACTTTACCAAACCCGATCCCCTCTTCATCGGCGAAAGCCTGAAGGCACTCGCCCAAATGATCTGCCGTCCAGTCCGTTTCCTTTGCCAGGATTTCACGCAAGCGCGCGAGCCTGGGCAGTGCATCCCCTTTAAGTGGCTTTGCCACTTTGCCGCTCAAGGGAATCGGGCGGGACCGCACCAGAAAGTACCCCTGATCGGCTAGATCGGAAATGGTTTTGGCGCGTTTTTTTAGAATTTCCATGGCGTTTTCCAGGCGTGCCTGCGCCTGCGCATCCATTGGCCAGTCCCTGAATTGGTGGATATGGTCCAGCACCAGTCTTGCCAGTCGTGCATTATCGGTCAGATGCAGATAATGGGCATTGATGCTGGCCATTTTGTCAAAATCCAGCCGGGATGGTGCCTTGTTAATGCCGTTAAGGTCAAAAACCTTCAGCAATTCTTCGGTCGAGGCAATCTCTAGATCCTGATGGGCCCAGCCCAGTCGCACCAGATAATTGCGCAGGGCTTCGGGTAAATAACCCATATCACGATAGGCTTCGACCCCCAGTGCCCCATGGCGTTTGGATAGCTTTTTGCCATCCGGCCCATGAATAAGGGGAATATGGGCAAAGACCGGCATATCCCAGCCCAGGGCCTGATAGATCAGGGCTTGGCGTGCCGCATTGACCAGATGATCATCGCCGCGAATGATGTGAGTGATCTGCATGTCATGATCATCAACCACCACGGCTAGCATATAGGTTGGCGTGCCATCGGCACGCAACAAGATCAGATCATCCAGTTCTGTATTGGCAAATATAACTTCGCCCTGAACCTCGTCATGAATGCGGGTTTCTCCTTCGGTCGGGGCTTTGATACGCACTGCAAAAGGCTGGTCCGCCGGCGCTTCCTCTTTGCCCCGATCACGCCAGGGCGAGCGAAAGACACGGCCTTCCTGGCGGGCGGCATCGCGCTCTTTGCTGATCTCTTCGGGGGTCATATAACAGCGATAGGCGGCCCCTGTTTGCAATAATTGGTGCGCGATTTCACCATGGCGTTCTGCGCGCTGGCTCTGGTAAATGATTTCCCCATCATGATCCAGACCCAGCCAGTCAAGCCCATCCACAATGGCTGCCTTGGCCTCCGGGGTGGAGCGGGACTTGTCTGTATCCTCGATTCTCAGCAGAAATTTACCCCCTTTGGCCCGGGCATAGAGCCAGTTAAACAGCGCCGTACGGGCACCGCCAATATGTAAAAATCCGGTGGGAGAGGGGGCAAAGCGGGTAATCACATCAGACATGGCTGGACCAGTAAAGAAAATGAGGCATGAATCAAAACTCATGCTATCATGATGTCCGATGGCGAACAGCAAAGAAGCACAGCCAATCAGGGGCTTTTTCGGCACAGATACAGCCGCCTCCAGCAAATCTGCAAGACGCTGGCGTTGGGGGCGGGTACGCCCATTCTGGGTCGGTATGATTAAATCCATGGTGGTGGCCCCCACCCGAGGCAGTTT
>WFTT01000134.1 GCA_015485335.1 Robiginitomaculum sp. | reverse complement strand
TTAAGGGGTAGAGACGGTCATGCGCAGGGGTAAGAGGTGACCCTTTTTGACCCTGGGGTTTGCTATCCTCGGCGGAACGCCCTCTCCCTGGGGAGAGGGCCGGGGTGAGGGGATAGTGAAGCAATGATAGTGCACTTTCTTTAAGTCCATGATCCCTCACCTTATTCCTCTCCCACCCGGGAGAGGAAAGAGATGGTCTCTATGCCGGAACCTCAACTTAGGAACAGGGGATAACAAAACTTTGTCCCACACGGGCGCAGGTGGGGTATCGTATTGGTGTTGTCGCCCCTGTCATTGCCGGGCCTGTCCTGGCAATCTAGAGCAGGATTAATGCAAAACCGGACAATGACAGATTGTGTTATCCATACTTCGAGGCTCGGCTTCGCCTCGCACCTCAGTATGAGGTCAGTATTTTATTTTCCACCACACCCCCGGATCTAGCCCGGGGCAGGCACTGAGGAGCGAACGCAGTGAGGCTCTAAGGGCGAAGGATGAAAGAGAAAAGGAAAACCCCGGCCTTGAGCAGGGCGGCACAAAAACAGGAATAAAGAACAAAACTTGCTGTGCGAACCACTTGGCTTTATCAATAGATGGTCTGGAATCACTCAGGCAAAAAATCTGGGACAAACCAGATATCAATTAAAAAAAAGGAGCCACCATGGGTAAACTATATTTCAGTCCCAAAGGACGCATTAATCCAACGCAATTTATGCAAGGCGCGATTTTACTGATCGTCATCAATTTTATATTTTCCATGCTTACCCTTGTGTCCATGATGTTTTTTCTCGTGGCGATGCCCGTTGGCCTGATCATGATCTGGCTGTGGTTCAGCCTGTGGGCCAAACGCCTGCATGATGCGGGAAAATCTGCATGGATGGTATTACTGGTTCTGCTGGTCACGGTAGCAGTAAGTTTTCTGTCAACACGGCTGGTTTATATGATCACCGGTTTTGACCCAGCCTCTGCAACCGCCGCGGCACAAAAAGCCGGGGCCGATATTATGGCCGCCATGAAAGCCAGCTTCGAAGCTTCGCGCTCGATCGTATTGGCCAGTGCCATCGCCAGTGCGGTGAGCTCGTTTATTATTGCCTATATCGGCAATAAATTGCTGAAAAACGACCCGGAAGAAAATCAGTACGGCCCGGCCACAACCTGACGCCGACATTCATGATAACCCGGGCAGGATAAATCTTGCCCGGGTTGCCTGGCCTAGCCCCTAGACACCACCACCGTTTCCCCAAACACTTTTTCAAATGTTTTGCGCAACACGGTATCCACCGCCTGCATGGAATGGGATGTGCCCAGCTCTTCCAGGCTGGTTACTCCGTGTTCGGTAATACCGCACGGTATAATCCCCTCAAAATGAGATAAATCCGGATTCACATTCAAAGAAATTCCGTGAAAGCTGATCCATCGGCGCAGGCGAATGCCGATGGCGGCGATTTTATCCTCGCGCGGGCGACCATTATCCTGGCGCTCGACCCAAACGCCAATGCGCCCATCACGGACAT
Organism: Robiginitomaculum sp.; assembly: GCA_015485335.1. Lineage (GTDB taxonomy): Bacteria > Pseudomonadota > Alphaproteobacteria > Caulobacterales > Maricaulaceae > Robiginitomaculum_B. The sequence continues at coordinate 38,202 of WFTT01000134.1, read as the reverse complement.
CTGCCTCTACGCCCAGATCGGCCAGACTCAAGATAATCCATGTTTCCAATGCCTGCACAAAGGCGCGCACATCTCGTCCGCGCTGGGTGAGGTCCAGCATTACATAGGCCACGCGCTGGCCCGGCCCGTGATAGGTATATTGCCCGCCACGCCCCGTCGCAAAAACAGGGAAACGGTCCGGTTCTTTTAAATCTTTTGGATTGGCGCTGGTCCCGGCGCTATAGAGCGGCGGATGCTCTAGCAGCCAGACCTGTTCGGGCGCCTCGCCCTTGTGTATCGCGGCCACACGGGTCTCCATCATGGCAACCGCCTGATTATAGGGCACTAACTCCTGTGAAACCAGCCATTCCACCGGCGAGAGATCCGGGGCAAATAAGGAAGACGTCGATTTTTTATTATTTTTTTTCATCAAAAATGTGCCGCTTTAACGCATGGGAAAGGCATTGGCCCCAAACTCCATTAAACGAGTATTGCGTCAATTGGTAAATGGGGTTCAGGTGAGTCAGCTAGAAGCAGTCGAGATTGATATTTCTGTGATTCTGGGGCGGTCTATTCTACCCATGCAGCAATTGCTGCGCATGGGCCGGGGGGCCGTGATTCCACTGGAAGTGGGGGAAAATGATGAGGTCTGGATTTTGGCCAATAATCACCCCATCGCCCGCGGTGAAATCATCATCCAGGATGAAAAAGTTTCCATCAGCATTACGGATGCCGCGCAGGTTTATGATTTTGAAGCGGCCGCGGCCTAATTAAATTAGACATCCTGCACTTTGCGCTTCACAAGCGCCATCAAGTTTGATACCTCCGCGCACCTACCAAAGAGTGTGCGGCCGTGGCGGAACTGGTAGACGCGCAGCGTTGAGGTCGCTGTGGGGTAAAACCCGTGGAAGTTCGAGTCTTCTCGGCCGCACCATTCCTTCTTACCCTGTTGCGATGCCAAGGCATGGCTTTTGAGCACAGAACGGGTGGCCCAGCCGGCCCCTGCCCTTGATCACGGCTTCACAATATTAAACCAGTATTCGAAATTGTCCTGTAGCCCCATAAAGGTTTTCAAATCTTTCAAGCTACCGGTAACGCGCACTTTGCGCTTGACCATCAGCGCGGCAAAGCTGGTTTGTTTCAGCATTACCTTGTTCAGGTCAGAACGATTGAGATGAATGGTGGCGTTGGCGTCTTCATACTGGGTGTCCATGCGGGTGTTCAGTACCGAGTTTTTAAGGTGCAGGGCCGCCTGGTCGCCGGTATCCATAAAATCAAAATTGATTTTGATATCAAGACCTTCTGCCTTTGGTCCATTCAGTCGAACGGCCATCAGATCAAAGAAAAGGTCCAGCGGCAGATTGGCAATCATATCCGGGTTGGCGGTGTTGATGGTGGCGGTTTTCATCAAGGGGCGGATCAGTTCCTGAGCACCGGTCAGGTAAAAATCCCGCCACGGGCCGGATTCAGCCCGGTATGCCAGTTGCTGATAGGTTTTGGCCAACAGGCTGGCGGCCTCCTGATTATCCGGTTCGGCAAAAACCAGATAGTTCAGCGCCGTGGCCACAAAGCGCCATTGGCCCTGGTCATAATCTTGCTGTGCCTTTTCCAGAATGGCCGCACTGCCACCCATATAGCGCACCATTTCCTTGGCTTCGGCCGCCGGTGGCAAGGGGTTCAGATGCGCCGGATTGCCATCAAACCAGCCGTAATAAAACTGGTATTGTGCCTTGGAATTAAAATTGACGGTGCCGTAATAGCCACGATTGTAAAACTCTTTGGCCAGGCTGGGCGGCAGTTTTATCTGTTCGGCAATTTCGGTCATGGTCATGCCATGATTGGCCAGCCGTAAGGTCTGGTCATGAATATAGCGATAGGTATCACGCTGTTTTTCATAAAAATCCAGAATTTTGGCATTGCCCCAGGTCGGCCAGTGATGCGAGCCAAAGGACACCTCTATGCCCTTGCCAAAGGTGGTAATGGTCTTGTCGATATGCTTGCTCCAGACCAGACCATTGCGGATCTGCGCCCCCCGGGGGGTGAGCAGATTATGCAAATTGTGGCTCATCTCTTCGGCCTGGCAAAAGGCCTTGAACTGGGGCAGGTAAAACATGAATTCCTGTGGTGCTTCGGCCCCCGGGGCCATTTGAAACACCATTTCGATCCCATCCACGTTCAGGGTTTCGCCCGTATGGGTGATCTCGTGGGTGGGGGGGATCAGCCCGGATCGGCCCAGGCTGATGCCCTGGCCCAGCCCCGAGCCCACATGGCCCGTTGCCGTCTTGGGCAAAAAGGCACCAAACATATATCCGGCGCGGCGGGCCATCTGGTTGCCGGCCAGAATGTTTTCCGACACGGTTTCGCGGGTAAAGTCTTTGGGTGCAATGATCTGCACCTTGCCGCTGGCCACGTCCGCCGCATTGGTAACCCCGCGCACCCCGCCATAATGATCAATATGGGAGTGGGTATAGATAACCGCCTTGACCGGACGCGCGCCCAGTTTTTCATTCGCCAGGGCCAAGGCCGCCGCGGCGGTTTCCTTGCTGATCAGGGGATCAATCACGATCCAGCCGGTTTTGCCCCGAATCAGACTCATATTAGAAAGATCAAAACCGCGCACCTGGTAAATACCATCAACCACTTCGAAAAGGCCATGCTTGGCATTCAGCTGACTTTGCCGCCAAAGAGATTTGTTGACGCTTGCCGGGGCGTCCGCTTTTAAAAAGTCATAGGCAGCCATGGAATAAACGGTTCTGCCATCGGCATCCTTGATTTCCCCTGATGGCAGGCTGGCAATAAAGCCGCGTTCGGCGCTGGTAAAATCGGCACGGTCCGAAAAATCAAGTATCGCCGGGGCGGCCCCTTTGCCCTCTACCGGGGCCGGCGGTGGCGCGCTGGTTTCCCTGGTTTGGTTACAGGCACCAAACAGAACAAGGCAGGAAAGCATCAGGGTAATTTTTTGGGGCATGCCATTCTCTTTTCGCAAAACCAACCAGGACAAAGGCCGTTCAATAACTTAACAGCGTTCATTGAAGAGCTGCAATGGTGAAAATTGGAACCTCTTGCCCCTGGCCGACCGGATCCTGAGATTAGCGCACAGTTTATCGCATGGGACTGTATGATTTGGCTCGATTTTCGCCAAGGCTTTGCCTATGGTCCGCCTTATTGCGCTATGCAATGCATTGCAACTAAGGCCAGCCCATGAGCGAGACAAACAAACCACGCGAAAATGCCATGGCCACAGACGAACTGGCCGGGGGGGTGCATGTTGATGCCCAGGCCGTAGATGATGTGCGTGTGGCGGTTGCACAGCGCGATGCCGATGCGGTTGAAAAAGCACTGGACGAGCTGGACCCGGCCGATGCCGCCGATGTTGTAGAACAGTTATCGGCCAACGAAACCCAGGCCGCGGCACGTCTGGCACCGGACGCGTTTGGCGGCGACGTGTTGGCGGAATTGTCCGACGACGCACTGGAAGATGTGGTCGATGCCCTGAACCCGCAACAAATCGCCGACGCCATTCACGAAATGGAATTTGATGATGCGGTACAGCTGGTCGAAGAGCTGGACGACGATATGCGTTCCCAGGTTCTGGACAAGCTGTCCCCTACGGTGCGTGATTCGCTGGAACACAGCCTGAAATTTGAGGAAGACAGCGCCGGCCGCCTGATGCAGCGCGACTTTGTCTCCGCCCCGCAATTCTGGACCGTCGGCCATCTGATCGATTATGTCCGCGAGGCCCCGCCAGACAGCCTGCCCGATGTATTTTACGAAGTATATATTGTGGATCCGGCCTTTCATCCCCTGGGTAGCGTCGCCTTGTCGACCTTGTTGCGGGCCGAACGCAGCACCGCCCTTAGCAAGGTCATGGCCCCCCTGCGCGCCGTGGTCACGCCGCAAATGGATCAGGAAGATGCGGCCTATCTTTTTGAAAAATATGACCTTCCCTCGGCTCCTGTGGTGGATGCCGAAGGCCGCCTAACCGGTATGATCATGGTCGATGATATCGTGGAAGTTCTGCAAGAAGAATATACCGAAGACATGCTGGCCCTGGCCGGGGTGAATGAGGCGGGCCTGGCCGACACCATTATGGAAACCGTGCGCAGCCGGGTGCCCTGGCTGGCCATTAATCTGGGCACCGCCATTCTGGCATCGGCGGTGATTGCCACCTTCAGTGAGGTTATCAGCAAAATTGTAGCGCTGGCGGTGCTGGCCCCCATTGTGGCCTCCATGGGCGGCAATGCCGGCACCCAGGGACTGGCTGTGGCGGTGCGCTCGATCGCCTCGCGAGATATTACCTCGTCCAATGTGCGGCGCATTGTGCTGCGTGAAATCTCAGCCGGGCTGATCAATGGCCTTATATTTGCCGCGATTATGGGGCCAATCGCGTATCTGTGGTTTCACTCGGTCCTGTTGGCCATCGTAATCGGAGCGGCCATGCTGATTAATTTGCTGATTGCCGGCCTGGCTGGCATTCTGGTGCCATTGGGGTTGAAGAAACTGGGGGCGGACCCGGCCGTGGCCTCTTCGGTTTTTGTAACCACGGCGACAGACGTCATCGGTTTTTTTGTCTTTCTAGGCCTGGCAACACTAATTCTGCTATAAGGTTATTTTTCGGAGGTGTTTATGCGGTACGCATTTGTCTTGAGTTCCTTAATATGGCTTGCGTCCCTGTCTTTGGCACAAGCCGGCAACTGGACCGCCGGCGCGCCCCTGCAGACCGGCCGGGCCGGCCTGAGCGCGGCCGTATTGGGAAACAAGGTTTATGCGGTTGGCGGCTCTGGTATTTTGATGCCGCTGGGCAATACCGAAACCTATCAGCCCGGCATGGGTGGATGGCGCATTGATGCGGATCTGCCGGTGGGGCTGGAATCCTTTGGCATGGCGGTATTGAACGGTAAAATCTATGCTGCGGGAGGCTATGCCGCCGACACCGATGGACACCCCACCGAACGCATGTGGGAATTTGACCCGGTTGAGGATGACTGGATTCAAGGGCCCAGCATGCCCTCCCCCCGGTCCAGCTTTGCCCTGGTAGCGGCGGCGGGCAAGCTTTATGCCTTTGGCGGCACCGGCCCGGATTCTGAAAAGCTGTTTGTATTTGATCCTGTTGAACGCCAATGGAGCATTTTGGAACAGGGCCTGACCGACAGCCGGGATCTGGCAGCAGTGGTTATGGGAACCAATATTTATGTTATCGGCGGGGGCCCTGCGGCCAATCCTGTGGCGGCGGTGCATATCTTTGACACCAATACGGCCAGTTGGGCCGAAGGCCCCGCGCTGCCAAGCGCCCGTTCTGGCCATGCCATTACCGCTTTGAATGGGAAAATCCATGTTCTGGGTGGCCGCAGTGGTGGGCGAGGCATGTCCCTTGCCGATCATTGGGTGCTGGACCTTGAGACAAAGACCTGGACCGAAGCCGAACCTCTGCCGGCACCGCGCACCGGCGCCGCGGCCGTGTCGCTTAACGGTGCCATCTATCTTATTGGCGGCGGTTCCGGTGGTGGCTTTTTTGCCCCCTTTACCGCCATTGCCGAAACCGACGTCTGGCGCCCCGGCCCCACCGACTGATCCGCGGCCCCAAAACGGCCTGACCTTTGCAAAGTCTGATGCGGGATGCTTCCTACCTGTCCCGGTTTGATACGGCATGGCAATGGCTCGATATGTAACATCACCCACTGGGTTTGAACTGATCAAGGCGTTTGAAGGCTTTCGGGCCAAGGCGGCCCCTTTGGCCAATGGTGGCTGGGTGGTTGGCTATGGCCACACGGTTTCGGCCCGAAAAGGCACACAAATCAGCAAAAACGACGCATCGGATTTGCTGCGCTGGGACGTCAAACAGCTGGAAGGACCGCTGTGCGACCTGATTTATGCCCCGCTCAGCCAGAACCAGTTCGATGCCCTAGTCTCCCTGACCTTTAATATTGGGCTGGAGCATTTTCAGTCCAGTTCTGTTTTGCGCCGCCTGAACGAAGGCTGTCCGGTGGCCGCGGCCGCCGGTTTTGATGCTTGGCGCCGGGCCAGCCTGAACGGGGAAACCATTGTGGTGGACGCTCTGGTGCGTCGCCGTGCCGCCGAAAAAGCCCTCTTCCTGGCCTCCCCCGAGGCCAGTGTGATTGCGCCCACCCCGCAATTGCCCCCCTTGTGCGATACACAAATGGCCAGCGAACAACGCGCCGAAACGCCGTTAAAGGTCATGTTTGATCTGAATGGCAATGGCGATACCATTATTGAAAGCGCCGCCGGCACGCCCACCCCTGCTGTGGCGACTCCTCCTGCGCCTATGGAGGCAAGTGAGACACAGGAAGATCTGGTGTCTCTGGATGAAGCGTTCGAAATCGAAACATCCCCAACAGAAAGCGATGCCCCCGAAACGGTGACCGAGGCGCCGGATGCCAGCCCGATGGCGGAAATCGCCGAGCAAATCACCGGTCGCCTGGAAACCATTGCGGCCGAAGATGCAGACGAGCCCCATGACGAGGTTCTGCAATTGCAGGCCGAAGACCAGATCCCGGCACAGGATCTGCCCCCAGCGGATGTACATAAAGAAGAAGTCGAAGAAGAAACCCCGCCTCTTGTGGATCAGGACGGTATTTTGCTGGAGCCTTATGAGGCCGACCCACAGCCAACCATCCATTATGATGCCTCCAATGAAGGGGTTGAGCCGTTTGCCTATGACGAGCCGGTCTATGACGAGACCGACCTGGACCCGCAAACCCTGTTGACCGATGCCCAGATCACCCCCGACAGCGGTGATTTTCAGCCCGCCTATGACCGGGGCCGTATCATATTCATTCTTATGGGTATTATCGGGATCGCCATGACCTTGGGCGGGTTATGGCAAATCCAGAATGCAGACAGCATCACTACCAATCTGGAACTGGCCAAAGGACCAGGGCAAGCCTTTCTGGGGGTCTTGCTGGTGGTGGTCAGCGCCTATTATCTGCTCAGACGGTTAAACCGCTAGGCCCTATTTGCTGAGACGCAAATTGTTGATGTCTCCGGCAATTTTGGCAAAGGCGGCTTCCAGTGCCGAATTGTTCTGGGCATCAAAATAATGATCCGCTGAGCTGGCACAGTCTTCCAGCATATTACGGGTGCTGCTGGAATTGACCTGAAAGGCCACGGTATAAATCGTGATGCCTTCATCCTTGATATTCCGGCACAGGGTTTTGGTTTTCTGATCCCCACTGGTCTTGGTGGTATTGGTCTTTGCCTTGGGCCACCCATCTTTCCAGGACCATTTGACGGTGTTCTCACCATCGGTCATCAACACCAGAACCTTTTTCCAGTCCTGATCTGCGTAAGACGCGCCCTGGTCATATGGCACCGGCGAAGAAAGCACACGCCAGCCCCAGGCCAGCCCTTCGGGGACATAGGTCCACCCGACCGGCTTCATTTCGCTGACCTTGTTATTCAGCGCGGATTTATCATTGGTAAGCGGCAGGATGGCGGCCAGCTCGCAAGGGGTCTGGTCATCATAAATGGCGGGAATCTTATAGAAACCGGTCGCAGATGAATCATCAACATCCTTACTGGGTTCACGCGGACCAACACAGCCTTTCCATTCCGGCCCTTCGTTGGCGCCACCATTGCCGTCATCGTCGTCACCATTATCGCCATGATCGTCATCGTCACCATTATCATGGCCGTCATCATCGCCGTGGTCATTATCGTGACCATCGTCGTCACCATTATCATGGCCGTCATCATCGCCGTGGTCATTATCGTGACCGTCGTCATCACCATTGTCATGGCCGTCATCATCGCCATGGTCATTGTCGTGACCATCATCATCATGATCGTCGTCTTTATCGTCGTCCTTGCCGTCTTTTTTCTTCTTTTTCTTCTTTTTCTTCTTTTTCTTCTTGTCGCCGGTATTGCCATTACCATTCCCGTTATTGGGGAATTTGATCCAATTGGCGCCCTTGTACTGGGTACCGACTTTCACGCCCAGGTCAAAAGGCACAATGCCGATTCTCACGTTTTCCGACGGATTGCCATTGGGCAGCAATTGATCAATCAGATCATACGAGGCCGTCCGCAGGGTTTTGATTTTATTGCCGCTGCTCATGGAACCGGTATTATCCAGCACCAGGGCCAGTTCCACCTTGTTCGAGCTGTACACCGCCTCGCTTTCGGCAGTGACATTGAAATGATCAACCCCGGCCAGTGACATCAGGGTGGTATCGATCTGTGCATTAATCGTAATATGCACCCCATTGCCGTCAGGCAATTCCTTGGCTTTTACGGTGTAGTTTACGCCAAAGGTGCTGTTTTGCGTATTGGCCAGAAAAAAGGCCTCGGCACGCTTTTGCAGGTTTTTCGCCGAGATGTCCGGGTCATGCGCGGTGGCCAGTGCCGCTGCATCGGCCGCAGCCCCTAGGGTGGCGCGCATATTCATGGCCCGACCATAATCCAGGGCCACGCCGATCAGGGTGGTTATTGCCATCAGGCTGAGCGCAAAATAAATCGCGACACTGCCTTTTTGTGCGCCTTTAAAGCCGTAAACGCGATGGAAAATAAGCTGAATCCCAGACATGACGAACCTCTCTATAACCCCGTTATTGTGATGTGAATTCATTAAAGCCAAGCTGACAGACTAGGTTTGCAAACCTTTAAGGGGGCGCGACAAATTGCATGAATTATGAAAAAAAGGATGCATGATTTTTCTTCACGTGCTATCGCCAATTTATGAGTGCAAACGCCATCACCCCCTTTGATTTCAACCTCGGTGAAACCGCGGATATGATCCGCGACACCGTGCATAACTTTGCCGAAGACTGTATCGCCCCGCGGGCGGCCCAGATTGATGAAAGCAATGTTTTTCCACGGGATTTATGGCCTCAAATGGGCGAATTGGGCCTGTTGGGCCTGACCGTTGAGGAAGAAGATGGCGGTGCCGGCCTTGGCTATCTGGAACATGTTATCGCCATGGAGGAGATCAGCCGCGCCTCGGCTTCGGTTGGGCTATCTTATGGGGCGCATTCCAATCTGTGCGTCAACCAGATCCGCCGATGGGCCAACCCGGCACAAAAAGAAAAATACCTGCCCGGCCTGATTTCCGGTGAACAGCTGGGGGCCCTGGCCATGTCCGAAACCGGGGCCGGCTCTGATGTGGTTTCCATGCGCCTGAAGGCCGAGAAAAAAGGCGATGTCTATGTGCTGAATGGCACAAAGATGTGGATCACCAACGGGCCAGGGGCCGATGTATTGGTGGTTTATGCCAAAACTGATCCGGAGGCAGGATCGCGCGGCATTACCGCCTTTCTGATTGAAAAAGGCATGCCGGGATTTTCCACCGCCCAGAAACTCGACAAGCTGGGCATGCGTGGCTCCGATACCGGTGAACTGGTCTTTGAAGACTGTGAAGTGCCTGCCGCTAATGTCATGGGACCACTGGGCGGCGGCGTTAAAGTGCTGATGTCCGGTCTGGATTATGAGCGCACGGTGCTGGCCGCCGGGCCATTGGGCCTGATGCAAAACTGTATGGATATCGTTTTGCCCTATGTGCACGAGCGCAAACAGTTCGGCCAGGCCATAGGCGAATTTCAGCTGATCCAGGGCAAGCTGGCTGATATGTATGTGCGCATGAACACCGCACGGGCCTATGTTTACGCGGTGGCGCAGGCCTGTGACCGTGGCAAGACCACGCGCATGGATGCCGCCGGGGCCATTCTTTATGCCGCCGAGGCCGCCACCTGGATGGCGCTGGAGGCCATACAAATCTTGGGCGGGAACGGCTATATCAACGAATACCCCACCGGGCGTTTGCTGCGCGATGCCAAGCTCTATGAAATTGGCGCCGGCACCTCGGAGATTCGCCGCTGGCTTATTGGCCGCGAGCTGTTTGCCCAAAGCGGTTGATGAGCGTTTTCACGTCATTTTGAAAACTTATTTTCATTTTAAACTGGTTTAACTTGCCAGCGCGCCCCGCATCGCCCTAATTTATAGGCAATTGGGGAGACTGACATGCGTATCGTAAAATTTATTGGGTTTGCTTTGCTGGCCATAATCCTTGGCGGCGGCGTTTACCTGTATGGCGCCAAACAGAACTGGTATGGCAAACACCGCAGCACCGGCGAAATTGCTGGCAAGACGGTACCGGCAAAGGTCATCAAAGCGCGCGAAGTTAAACAAGCGCTTAGCGCCGCCGAGCTTGGCGAGGATGCCCCCAAACAAATCCTGTTTGGCGATTTGCACGTCCATACCACCTTTTCCACCGATGCTTTTTTGTGGTCTTTGCCGATTTATGGCGGCGAGGGTTCACACCCCATGGCCGATGCCTGTGATTTTGCCCGCTATTGCTCGGCCATCGATTTCTGGTCGATCAACGACCATGCCGAGGCCTCCACCCCGGCACGATGGGCCGAGACCAAGGACAGCATCCGCCAGTGCAATGCCCGCGCCGGCGATCCGGCCAATCCCGACATCGTGGCCTTTATGGGCTTTGAATGGTCGCAAGTTGGCCGCACCCCCATGGATCATTACGGCCATAAGAACGTAATTTTTAAAGGCCTGGATGATGATCAGATCAGCCTGCGCCCCATTGCGGCGGCGGGTCCGGCAAGCCAGACCATTCGCAAATCGGCAACCAGTATGGACTGGCGCGTATCGCTGGCGGATTTCAAACACCGCCAGGATTATTACGACTTTCGCACCTATGCCTCTGAAATTCGCGCGGTACCTGATTGTGATCCGAACCTGTCTTCGGTTGACCTGCCCCCCAATTGTTATGAGTTGGCCGCGGATCCCGGCGAGCTGGTCACGCGGCTTAACTCGCAAAAGCTGAATTATCTGCTGATCCCCCATGGCACCACTTGGGGATTTTATACGCCGCCGGGCACCAGTTTTGACAAACAGCTGAAAGCCAAAATGCACCCGGAAAAGCAAACCCTGATCGAGATCATGTCCGGTCACGGCAATTCCGAAGAATACCGCCCCTGGCGCGCCATCACCATAGTTGATGACAAGGGGCTGGTGGCCACCTGCCCCAGGCCTTCGGCCAATTATCTACCCTCTTGCTGGCAAGCTGGCGAGATCATCCGCAGCCGGTGCATGAAGGCCGGCGAAACCCCAGAAGAATGCGAGGCCCGCGCCATTAAAACCCGCGCTTCTTATGCCAATTTGGGCGTGGCCGGGCATACCATCATCTCCGGCGAAGAGCCTTCGGAATGGCTGGACGCGGGCCAGTGCACCGATTGCTTTTTGCCTGCTTTTAATTCCCGCCCCGCCGTGTCGGTGCAATATGGCCTGGCGATCAGTAATTTTGACAAAGGGGCCGACAAACCCACCCGCTTTAACTGGGGATTTGTTGCGGCTTCGGACAATCACCGCGCCCGGCCTGGCACTGGCTATAAGGCCTATTCACGCACCCGCAATACCGAAGCGGCCGGCGTGATCAACGAAAAATGGCGTCAACAGCTCTTTCCCACCAAGGAAAAGCTGGCCACGCCTTTGCCCATTACCCGCGATAGCGTGTTTGCCAATGCCGGGTTTCAGTTATTGGAACTTGAACGTCAGGCCAGTTTTTTCAGTACCGGTGGCCTAACTGCAGTGCATTCAACGGGGCGCAGCCGCGGCGCGGTCTGGGACGCCCTGCAACACCGCGAAACCTATGGCACCTCGGGACCGCGTATTTTGTTGTGGTTTGACATGATGGACAAGGACGGCAAGGCATACCCCATGGGCAGCCAGTTGGATATGAACGACACCCCACATTTTCGGGTTCGCGCCGCCGGGGCCTTTAAACAAAAACCGGGCTGCCCGGATTTTGCCGCCGACGGCCTGCCTGCGGATCGTCTGGGCAAGCTGTGTCGGGGGGAATGCTATAACCCCTCCGATGAACGCCTGAAAATCGTGCGCATTGAGGTGGTAAAAATCACCCCGCAAATGGTTGCCGGCGAGCCAGTGGAAAACCTGATCCATGACAATTGGAAAAGCATTCCCTGTGATGATCAGGGCCAAGGCTGTACGGTGGAATTTGATGACCCGGACTTTCTGGCCGGCGGGCGCGATGCCCTTTATTATGTGCGCGCCATTCAAGAGGCCACCCCAACCATAAACGGGGCCAATTTGCGCTGTATTTTTGATGAAAACGGCAAATGCGTAGCGGTGAATCCGTGCTATGGGGACTATCGCACCCCGGCCAGCGATAATTGTCTGGCGGATGTGGAAAACCGCGCCTGGTCTTCGCCTATTTCCTTGCGAGCCGTCGCCAAGAATAAGGAAACCTCTAGCCTTGAGCAAAACTGAATCACCGCCATGGCGGCGCCTGTTGTTTCTGGGCGGCATTATTGGCGGGCTGGCGATGGCGTCCTTGAGCGCCCTGACCGGCGGTGAATTTACCAACAGCGCCCTACCTCCGGGCGCCGTGGCCCGGGTTAACGACGCGGTTATCCTGCGCGCCGATCTGGCACGGGCACTGAATGCGGTTTCGGCGGGCAAACGCAATGTGCTGAGCAATGAAGACAAAGCCGTGATCATGCAAAGGCTGATCGAGGAGGAATTACTGGTCCAGCGCGCCCTGAACCGGGGACTGGCCGAAGAAGACCCCACCTTGCGCAATGCCTTGGTTGGCGCGGTGACCAAGGATGTGATCACGCGCAGCCGTGCCAAACCGATCAGCCCGGCACGTCTGCGGGATTTCTATTTTCAGAACAAGACCCGCTTTGGCCGCCCGGCGCGCATTTTTGTCAAAGCCATTTTCATTCCCCAGCAAAATGCCAGCGCACAAATGGACGCCTTTGACCAGGCCCTCAAGGAAGGGGCCAGCCCGGAGGATCTGCGCCAGCGCTTTGGCGGGCAAACGCCCCCCGTGCCCAATGGATTGATCCCCCCACAAAAACTGAAAGATTATGTTGGTCCAGGTCCGTTGGCCGCATTGAACAGCCTGTCCACCGGGCAATGGTCTCCCTGGATCCAGGATAAAAACGGGGTTTGGCGGCTCTATCTGGTAAACCGGACCCGGGCGCGCATTCCAGAACTGTCCAGCGTACAAGATCAGGCCCGGGCGGCCTATCTGGATGAACGTGATGATGCAGCCCTGCGCCGCTATATTGATCGCCTGAAACGCAAGGCAAAGATAGCGCTTAGCCCGGACGCGCCGCAATGATACGTCTTTTCTGGGCAATACTGTTTTGGGCATTGGCCATGGGCAATGCGCTGGCACATTCGTCCAGCCGGTCTTTTTCCACCTGGCATGAAGAGGGCAATACCGTCCATATGCTGTTCAGCATAGATCAGGTTCAGGCCACCCTGCTGATCCCCCTGAGCGAACGCGAAACCGCGCTGGAAGCTCTGTTGGCAGGACATTTGGCCGCCAGTGTAAAGGTATTTCAGGGCGACACCCCCTGCACAGCCACAATGCCTCTGGTAATGCCATCCTCTTCGGGAGCTTTGCAGGTTAAAATCGATTTTACCTGTAAAATGCCTGTAAAAACTGATGGATGGCGCGTTCAGAACAATGCTTTTTTTGACCTCGCCTCAACCCATATCCACATTGCCCAGATCGAAAACGATGATCAGGCACGGGAATTTGTATTTACCAATGCTCACCGCACCCATGTTATGCGCACCAAAGAGGGCCAGGCTGGCGAGCCGGCCCAGCATGGTTTCTGGGCAAATTTTTCAACCTATATCCACCTTGGCATCACCCATATTTTAAGCGGCTTTGATCATCTGGCCTTTGTTACCGCGCTGATTTTGCTGGCGCGAAACTATAAGGATGTAGCCCTGCTGGTAACCGGATTTACCCTAGGTCACAGTGTTACGCTCAGCCTGGCGGCCTTGGGCATTATTCACCCCAACAGCACCGCCATCGAGGCCATGATCGGGTTTTCCATTGCCTTTGTGGCCATGGAACTCTTGCTATTGCCCGGCAGTCGCGACTGGAACCGCGTCACCACTGGTATTGCCGTATTATTTGCATTGCTAACCGGCGCGGCCCTGTTGGGTCTGGGCGCGCTGTCGCCGATTATCTGGGCCGGACTGGCGTTTTTTGTGCTCAGTTATGGGCAATTGGTCACCAATGCCCAGGCGGCCTTAAAGGCCAGTCTGGCTCTGACCACCGCCTTTGGTTTGGTCCATGGCGCGGGCTTTGCCAGCGTTCTTGGCGAAGCGGGCCTGCCCTCCGGACAATATCTGGCAGCCCTTGGCGGCTTTAATATCGGCGTTGAAATCGGCCAGCTGGCGGTGATTGCCGCCTGGCTGATGGCCTTTGCCCTGGCCAGACAATTGGTCGGTCAGGCGCGCACGCAACAGGTACAGCTCATCATCAGCACCGTTGTTTTTACCTTAGGAATATACTGGTTTACCAGCCGCGCCTTTATCTAGTTTTTGTGCTTATTGCTGCATCTATTTCATTGTTATATTTAGGCCAAACATGGTACAAGAATTGCGATATTGAGGTGGATCATCCCGTTTTGATCCATGGGAGTACGCTGTATGTGTGGTATTGTTGGCATTGTAAGCAATCGGCCGGTCAGTGCGCGTCTGGTCGAAGGCCTGACCCGTCTGGAATATCGTGGCTATGATTCCGCCGGAATAGCCGTGGTCAATGGCCAGGGCATTGTACGCCGCCGGGCACCGGGCAAAATCATCAATTTACAGCACGAACTGGACGATGCCCCCATTGATGGCACCTGTGGCATTGCCCATACCCGCTGGGCCACCCATGGTCGCCCCAATATGGAAAATGCGCACCCGCACCGGGCCGGCAATGTTGCCATTGTTCACAATGGTATTATCGAGAATTTCAAACTCTTGCGCGAAGAACTGGCCCAAAATGGCCATGTGTTCGCCACCCAGACCGATTCCGAAGTCATCGCTCACCTGATCCAGCATTATCTGGACAAGGGACTGGACGCAGAAGACGCCTTTATGGCCTGCGTGGCGCGTCTCGAAGGAGCCTATGCGGTGGCCGCCCTGGTCGGCGATACCAACCAGACGGTTTACGCCGCCCGCCATGGCAGCCCGCTGGTGGTTGGCTTTGGCGAAGGGGAAATGTTTGTTGGCTCCGATGCCTTTGCGCTGGCCCCCTTTACCAAACGGGTTCTGTATCTCGAAGAAGGCGACAGTGCGGTCGTCAGCATTGATAAGGTTTGCGTACGTGACAAAACGGGCACACTGGTGACGCGCGACATCATGACCGCCAGCATTTCCGCCGTTATGGCAGAAAAGGGCAATTACCGCCATTTCATGGAAAAAGAAATCCATGAACAACCCGAAGCCCTGGCCCGCACCATGGCGGCCTATATCGACCCGGAAAATGATATTCCAACCCTGGGCAAGGCAGCCCCCCTGCTGGCCGAGGCGGATCGCCTGATCGCCATTGCCTGTGGCACCGCTTATCTGGCCGCTTCGGTGGCCAAATACTGGTTCGAGGGACTGGCCGGCGTGCATGTGGAAACCGATATCGCATCGGAGTTTCGCTATCGCACCCCGGCTCTTCCCAAAAACGGCGCAGCTTTGTTTATTTCACAATCGGGCGAAACCGCCGATACGCTGGCGGCCATGCGGTTTTGCAATCAGGCCACCATGGGTACCATTGGCGTTTTGAATGCACCAGAATCTTCGATCGCACGGGAAACCGATGCGGTTATGCGCACCCTGGCCGGACCAGAAATCGGGGTGGCCTCGACCAAGGCCTTTACCGCCCAACTGGCCGTATTGGCCATGAGCGCCCTGGGCACCGCCCATGCGCGCGGGCGCCTTGATGATGACCAGATCAAAGACCACATCAAGGCCTTGAGCCAACTGCCTGAACTGTCGCAAAAAGCTCTTGCCGTCAAATCCCAGTGCGAAGAAATTGCCCCCATGCTGGCCGCTTCAAAGCAGACCTTTTTTATTGGTCGCGGTGTGTATTACCCGCTGGCCCTTGAAGGGGCGCTAAAGCTGAAAGAAGTGACCTATCTGCCTGCCGAAGGCTATGCGGCCGGCGAGCTGAAACACGGCCCCATCGCGCTGATCGAAGAAGGTACGCCGGTGGTGGTCATCGCCCCCACCGACGAATTGATGGAAAAAACCATCTCCAATGTCGAAGAGATGGCGGCCCGGGGCGCCAGGGTGATCGCCATTACCGACGAAGCCGGTGCCAAACACTTTACCGAACGGGCCAGCCATACCATTGTCCTGCCCGACATGCCGGGCCTGACCGGGCCAATCGTCTGCGCTATTCCCTTGCAATTGCTGGCCTATTTTACGGCCCTGAAGCTGGGCACCAATATGGACCAGCCGCGCAATCTGGCCAAATCTGTTACCGTTGAATAGCCTCTTGCCTTGCCCATACGCCTTAACCCGGGTACGCCATTGCCATGGATGATCAAAGAGATCTGAACACTGCCCAGACGGTGATCAAGGCCGAAGCCGATGCCTTGCGCCAGTTGGCAGGCACAGTGGATGGACCGGCGTTTTCGGGTGCGGTGCAATGCCTGATGGAAACGCGCGGCCATTGCATTGTATTGGGCGTGGGAAAATCCGGCCATATCGGGCGCAAAATCGCCGCCACCCTGGCCTCCACCGGCACACCTTCGTTTTTTGTCCACCCGGCCGAAGCCAGTCATGGAGATCTGGGCATGGTCACCGCGGGATCGTGTGTAGTGGCGATCTCTAATTCCGGCGAAAGCCGCGAACTGGTCGATGTTCTGCGCTATTGCACCAAACGCGATATCCCAATTATCGCCATTACCTGTCGGACCGAATCCACACTGGGCAAGGCCGCCAACATCGTGCTGGCCCTGCCCGCCGTACCCGAGGCCTGTCCCAATGGTCTGGTGCCAACCACTTCGATGGCGATGACGCTGGCCATGGGCGATGCGCTGGCCATTGCCGTGATGCAGCGGCGCGGCTTTACGGCGGCCGACTTTGGCGATCGCCACCCGGGCGGCAAACTGGGTCTGCAATTGCAGCGGGTCAGCGACTGGATGCAAACCCGCCGCACCCCACCACCTATGCTGGCCCTGAATGCGCCGGCAAAGGACGTGCTGGGCACCATTACCAAGGGCCGTATGGGTTGTGCCGCGGTACTGGACGGTGATGGCCGACTGGCCGGGATTATCACCGATGGGGATTTGCGCCGCGCCATTGCGCCCGATTTTTTTGATAAAACCGCCGCCGACCTTATGACCGCATCGCCCTATACCGTCACCCGCCAGGACCGGATCAGCGATGTAATTGCCCAGCTAACGACGCGGCGCATCGCCAATGTATTTGTGGTTGAGAACGACAAGCCCGTGGCGGCCATGCACCTGAAAGACCTGCTCGAGGATGGTTATTTATAGGGTGTGGATAGCCGGCATAGCCATCATCACCCACTGGCAAGATCAAAAAACAGAAGATAAATCAGGCGGCCATTTTCCAGATTGGTGCCAAAGCCCGGTCCCGCGGTATGCCACAACCAGGGGCGGATCAGCACCAACCGGTTAAAACGCATGGGCACCCGCATGGTGCGCTCCCACGCCTCGGCATTATGGGTATCTTTCAACAGGATTTCGTTGAAAATCTTGTTGGCTTCCTGTGGGTCTGTTACCCCCAGCGCCTCCAGATCATTTTTTTCCAGACAGGCGCGCTCGGTCCCGGTGGCCTTGTGCCGGAACAGGTCCGTGCCCCCCTGACAGTCTTCTGGGCGGCTGAGATACAGGATGCCCGACCAATAGCCCGGGTCAATATGCACATCGGCCATGCCCTTGTCCCCTTCAAGAGTGATCCGCGCGCCGCCATGACCAGCATCAGTTTTTGCGCGCAGGGGCTCTTGTACAATGCGCGAGATTTCCTGTTCCAGTCCAGGAATCTGAATCCGCACCGCCGAATTGCGCCCCGGATAGCCCTTGGGGCGGTGATCTTCGGGAAAGTCCAATTTCAATATGGCATCACGAAAGGCCTGGGCATTGTCCAAAAAGTCATCAATGATGATCAGCGATGTACGCATGGGCTGTTTTCCTTCGACCTTTTGGCCATAAATCACGCTTCAGATTGAAGGTAAATTAAGGCCGTGTTCCCGGGCACAGTCAATGGCCTCTGCATAGCCCGCATCGGCATGGCGCATCACCCCGGTGGCCGGATCATTCCACAACACCCGGCGCAGACGGGCCTCGGCCTCGGATGAGCCATCGGCAACCACCACCAGGCCGGAATGTTGGGAATAGCCAATGCCCACCCCGCCTCCATGGTGCATGCTGACCCAGGTCGCCCCGGACGCGGTAGCCAGCATGGCGTTTAGCAGCGGCCAGTCCGCCACGGCGTCCGAGCCATCTTTCATGCCTTCGGTTTCCCGATTGGGACTGGCGACCGAGCCGCTGTCCAGATGATCACGGCCAATCACCACCGGTGCCGACAATTCGCCCGAGGCCACCATGTCGTTAAAGGCCACGCCCAATTTATCGCGCAGGCCCAGACCGACCCAGCAAATCCGGCTGGGCAGGCCCTGAAACTGAATTTTTTCGCGGGCCATATCCAGCCAGTTGTGTAAATGTGGGTCATCGGGGATCAGTTCCTTGACCTTGGCATCGGTTTTGTAAATATCTTCCGGATCACCTGACAGCGCCGCCCAGCGAAACGGCCCCACGCCCCGGCAAAATAGTGGCCGGATATAGGCCGGGACAAAGCCTTCAAAATCAAAGGCATTTTCACACCCGGCCTCCAGTGCCATTTGGCGGATATTATTGCCATAATCAAAGGTGGGGATGCCCATATTGTGAAAGGCCAGCATGGCCTCGACCTGGATACGCATACTGTCCATGGCGGCGCGCTCAACCGCTTTGGGGTCGCTTTGACGGCAATCCTCCCATTGATCAAGGCTCCAGTCCTTGGGCAGATAGCCATTGATGGGATCATGGGCCGAGGTCTGGTCGGTCACGGCGTCCGGGCGAATGTTCCGGCGCACCATCTCTGGAAATACTTCTGCCGCATTGCCCAGCAACCCTACGGACACCGGCGCTTTGCTGTCTTTGATGATCGCCAAAGCCTCGTCCAGATTATCGGTGCTCTGGTCCAGATAACCGCTGCGCAGGCGCATTTCGATGCGCGAAGGCTGGCATTCAACCGCCAGCATGGATGCCCCGGCCATAGTCGCCGCCAGCGGCTGGGCGCCGCCCATACCACCAAGACCGCCCGTGAGGATCCATTTGCCGGCAAGGTCGCCACCAAAATGCTGGCGCCCCATCTCTACAAAGGTTTCATAGGTGCCCTGCACAATGCCCTGAGAACCAATATAAATCCAGGATCCGGCGGTCATCTGGCCGTACATCATCAGGCCTTTTTTATCCAGTTCATGGAAATGATCCCAATTGGCCCATTTGCCCACCAGATTGGAATTGGCGATCAATACCCGCGGCGCATCCACGTGGGTGTGAAACACCCCGACCGGCTTGCCGGACTGGATTAACAGGGTTTCGTCATCATTCAGGGTCTTCAAAGATGCTATGATCTTGTCATAGCTCTGCCAGTCCCGCGCCGCCCGACCAATGCCACCATACACCACCAGCTCTTGCGGATTTTCTGCCACCTCGGCATCCAGATTGTTCATCAACATGCGTAAAGGGGCTTCGGCAAGCCAGCTTTTAGCGCTCAATCGTTCACCGGTTGGTGCCTTGATCTGGCGTGCATTATCCAAGCGTTTATCCATGTTTAAGACTAAGCCCTTTATGATCTTCCCGACACGGGGTGTTTATGGTCCCCCGTTTTAAACGCTGGCCGACCAATTGTCGAAGACAGAGTACGGTTGCCACCAAAAAAACACCCCTTGGACTCCCACGGACATAACGCAACCTAAACTTGTTTACTCTGATTTAATCTAAATCTGTTTGAGTGCTAAATTAGGGGACCAATATGGCATTGAGGCAATCGCCTAAAAGAAATCTGAAAAAGAGTTTTACGCTGATCATGGCGGCTTTTATTGTGTCCACTGCCTTTATTTGCGGCATGACATTACTGGCGGCCAACACCACACGAAAAGCATTTGCCCAGCAAGATAAAGTGCTGGAACGCTATCAGCTTGCCTTTGATCTGAGCAGCGCCGTACAGGAGCTATTGTATCGCAGCGCCGATTTATCAAACAGCCTGTCCGATGCAGCGCTGGATGCCTTACTGATTGCCCAAAAAGAACTCAAATACTTGTCCAGCGAGTTGAACAATAATGAACTGACCCAGTACATTTTAACTACCGAGCAGAAAATTTCAGATGGTTCTCTCCAGGCGCTGGATCATTACATTAATGATGACCGAATTGCCGGTGACCGCATTATGCAGGATGTTCGGCAATTATCGCAACAATTACAGGACAAAGTGCTGACCAATCAGGCGGCCCGTCTGGAAGAACTGGAAACCATCCAGCACAAAACCATCCGAACCAACAACCGCATTGCCACGGGTATTACCCTGCTTACACTTTTGGTTATCCTAGACTTTATCGTTTTGTTTTTTATTGTTTTTCGCAAAACAATAAAACCCATTCAAAGCTTCATTTACACCCTTAGACAAGCGGCCAAAGCGCCGGAAGACGCCAAAAAACATCTTATCCATCTGAATGGCTCTGGCGAAATTGGCGATGCGGCCATCGCCCTGAACTCTTTGCTGGAAGCCACACAAAGTGCTCTGGAAGATACCCGCTCGCAGGCTGAAGTTGCCATGTTATCCGAGGCCCGCTGGAAAGCCATTTTAGAGCTTTCCCCCGATGCAGTTGTTCTGATCGATCAGAAAACCAGCAAAGTTATTGATTGCAATCCGGCTTCCATTGCCATGCTGGACGTTGCCGGCAAGGATTTTACACAATATTCGGCCTTTGATTTCCACCCGCATGAGAAAGAAAAACTGGGCGCTTTTTTAAAAGAGGTATGTGCAAACGGCCACGCACGCGCCGATAACCTGTCTTGTAAACTGGGCGATAAAACCATACCGGTTTCGGTGGTGGGGGTGGATGTACCCGGCGAAGACGGCAATACAACCATGCTGTATATCCGGGACATGTCTGACATTATGGCCAGACGGAAAGAGCTGGAAGCCGCGCAGATAAAGGCCGAGGAAGCCAGCGAAGCCAAAAGCGCCTTTTTGGCCACCATGAGCCACGAAATTCGCACCCCGCTGAATGGCATGTTGGGGATGGCCCAGGCTCTGGAGGCCAGCCAATTGCCAGCTGAGGATGCAGAGAAGGTCGAAACCATCATCGAATCAGGTGATATGCTGATGACGATCCTGAATGATGTGCTGGACATTTCCAAAATCAGCGCCGCCCAGATGGAGCTGTCCAAAGTCCCCGGTGATCTGGGGCAATTGGTAACACAGACTCACAAATTATTCTCTGCTCAGGCAGAAGACAAAAACCTGGATTTCCCCCTGTCAGTCAGCCCGGACCTGCCCGAGGCCTTGTCTTTTGATCCGGTTCGAGTGCGTCAATGCCTGACAAACCTGGTCTCCAATGCCATCAAATTCACCAAGGAAGGTCAGGTCAGCATCGAAGCCTTTGCCAAGGATAATGACGGCAAAACCTGTACTGTGTGTCTGCGGGTGACCGATACCGGCCTGGGCATGAATGAAGAAACCCGCCAGCGCGTATTCTCCCCCTTCATTCAGGCCGACAGTTCGATTTCCAGAAAATTTGGCGGTACCGGGCTGGGCCTGGCCATCACCCACGAACTGGCAAACATGATGGATGGCGACATTGCCGTGCAAAGCACTCTGGGGGAAGGCTCGTGCTTTACCTTTACCTTCAGGGCAGCGCTGGTCAGTGAAAAGCCAACAGCCAGTAAAAAACGCGCTGCCTCGTCCTCTAAAATGGATCTGTCAGTCCGCAAATTATTGCTGGTTGATGACAGCGCCATTAATCGCAAAGTGATCAGTACGCTGCTTGGGGTTACGGGCATCGCCATTACCGAGGCCGAAAACGGCCAGGAAGCGTTGGACCATTTATATGCCAGTGATTTTGATCTAATCTTGCTGGACATGCACATGCCGGTGATGAACGGCCCACAGACCATCGCCCACATTCGCGAATGTGATGAAGCCTGGGCAGACATTCCCGTGATCGCCGTCACCGCCGATGCCATGCTGGGCGATCGCGAGCGCTATCTGGCCATGGGTCTGGATGGATATATTACCAAACCCATTGATCAGCGAATGTTGTTTGTCAGCCTGTTCAAGGCATTGGACGAAGCACAAAGCGAGGCAAAATCCGCCTTAAAAACGGCCTGACGCGCCCTCTTCTCTTGCCCATTGCAATATCCCCCCCAAGACCTCTTTCAAGGTGGATTGCAGGGCCGTGGCGCGCTCCTCATGCCATTTCCATGGCGGAAATTCATCCATATACTCGCGCTGGGCAATTTCCATTTGCACCGCCTGTACGCCGTCCTTGGGGCGGCCATAATGGCGGGTGATCCAGCCACCGCGAAAACGGCCATTGAGAACATGGGTATAGGGGCTGCGTACCAATACCGCGCTTAAACCTTGCTCTAGCGAGTGGTCACAAGATTTTCCCTGATTGGTGCCAAGGTTTAATGATGGCAATGCCCCTTCAAACAGGCGCGGCACTGTGCCACGAATGGAATGACAATCATAAAGCACAACAAAGCCGTGCCGGGCCTTAATGCGCGCGATCTGTTCGTCCAGCGCCTGATGATAAGGCACGAAATACTTTTCCTTGCGCCGTTCTATCTCGTCGGCATCCGGGACTTTACCTGCCTGCCAGAGCGGCTCTCCATCAAAAGTTTCCAGCGGGCATAGGCCCGTGGTTGCCTGTCCCGGATAAAGCGATGCGCCAGACGGGTCGCGGTTCAGATCTATTACCGTGCGCGATACATTTGCCGCCAGCCAGGTCACCCCCATATCGCGGGCAAAGTCATAGAGGCGCGGTACATGCCAGTCTGTATCACACAGCCCCTGCCCGGCCGGGCTGAGATATTGGGCAATATCACTTGGTACATCGGTGCCCGAATGCGGGAAGCTGAGGATCAGGGGCGTTTCCCCTTCATCAAGATCAAAGAGGGACATCGCAAACCTTCGGCAACGCCGCCGCCACGCCCTCTACTTCCAGCAAGGCGCCCGAGGTTACCAGTGCTTTGGCCTCCACCATATCCGGGGCCATCATCCGATCATCCTTCAGAGTGGGAATATCGGCCCGCACCCGCGCGATCACTGCCTCCAGCAAGGGCGCGCTTTTTTCGGTGCCGGGATGCAAATCCAGACCTTGCGTTGCCGATAACAGCTCGATCCCCACCACATTGGCGGTATTTTCGGCCATGGCCAGCAGGCGCCGCGCCCCATGGGTGGCCATGGACACATGGTCCTCCTGATTGGCCGAGGTGGGAATGCTATCGACGCTGGCGGGCATGGCGCGCTGTTTGTTTTCCGAGACCAGCGCCGCGGCGCTGACCTGAGCGATCATAAAGCCGGAGTTCAACCCCGGATTGGGGGTAAGAAAGGCCGGCAGGCCAGACAAGACCGGATCTACCAGCATGGCAATGCGCCGCTCGCTCATGGAGCCGATTTCACACAGGCCCAGGGCGATCTGATCGGCGGCAAAGGCCACCGGCTCGGCATGGAAATTCCCCCCCGAAAGGGCTTCACCCTCATCGGCAAAGATCAATGGATTATCGGTGACCCCATTGGCCTCGCCCCCCAGTGTCCGCGCGGTAAAGCGCAATACGTCCAGCACCGCCCCCATCACCTGGGGCTGGCATCGCAGGCAATAGGGATCCTGAACTTTATCGCAATCCACATGGGAAACCATGATATCACTGCCGCTCAGCAAGGCCCGATAGGCATTTGCCACGGTGATCTGTCCCGGCTGGCCGCGCAAGGCATGAATGCGCGCATCAAAGGGGGCATGGCTGCCCCGCGCCGCCTCGACGCTGAGCGCCCCGGCGATCATCGCGGCGCAAAATGCATTTTCCGCCCGGTACAGCCCTTCCAGTGCCAAGGCGGTGGAAACCTGGGTGCCGTTCAACAGCGCCAGGCCTTCCTTGGCCTGCAGGTTTAATGGCTCCAGCCCGGCCTTTTGCAAGGCCGCCTGCGCCGGCATAACCTTGCCTTCAAAACGCGCCTCACCTTCGCCAATAAGCACCGCCGCCATATGGGCCAGCGGGGCCAGGTCCCCCGATGCCCCGACCGAGCCTTGCCCCGGTATCACCGGCAACACCCCCCGGTCCAGCATGGCCAGCAACAACCGGATCGTCTCGGGCTGTACCCCGGAATAGCCACGCGCCAGACTGGCCGCCTTCATCGCCAGGATCAGGCGCGTCACCCCCTCATCCAGCGCCTCGCCAAGCCCGGCGCAATGGGATAGCACAATGCGCCGTTGCAGATCGCCCAGATCATCAGGGGCAATGCGCGTATTGGCCAGCTTGCCAAAACCGGTATTGACCCCATAAACAGTGGTACCTTGCGCCAAGATACCGGCAATGGTGGCGGCCGAGCGGTGCACCGCCGGCCAGGCGGTCTCCAAAAAGGTAATGGGCGCGCCGTCCCGGATGGCTTTCCAGGTCTTATGCCTAAGCTTTCCCGCTTCGATTTTGATATGTATTTTCATGTCACCCATTGCCCGGCCCGAATTTGCCCCCGATGCGGATTAGCCCCCAGAGAATAGGCAAGATGCCTCGGGTGATCCACATCCCAATACGCCAGATCGGCAGTTTTGCCCACTTCCAGCGTGCCGAGGCTTGCCTCCAGCCCCAAGGCCGCCGCCGCCGCCCGGGTGGTGCCTGCCAAGGCCTCCTCCGGTGTCAGACCAAACAGCGTGCAGCCCATATTCATGGTCAGCAAGAGCGAGGTCAGCGGCGAAGAGCCGGGGTTACAATCACTGGCCAGCGCCATGGTCACCCCGTGATCCCGCAGCATCGCGATGGGTGGCTTTTTGCGCTCGCCCAGAAAATAAAATGCCCCCGGCAATAATACCGCCGCCGTGCTGGCATCAGCCATGGCCTTTACACCGTCCTCGTCCACATATTCCAGATGATCACAGGACAGGGCACCCAGTTCGGCCGCCATTTGCGCACCGCCCTGGTCTGACAATTGTTCGGCGTGCAGGCGCAGGCCCAGCCCCAGTGATTTTGCCTTTTCCAGCACTTTGCGCATCTGTTTTGCGCTAAAGGCAATGTTTTCGCAAAATCCATCGCAATCATCGGCCAATCCCGCCTCGGCCACGGCAGGTAACATTTCCTCGACCACCAGATCAATATAGGCGTCACTACGTCCTTCATATTCTGTGGGCAGCGCATGAGCACCCAAAAAGCTGGTCCTGACCCGTGTGCCGCTATCTCGACCCAGCGTGCGGGCGGCGCGCAGCATTTTGCATTCGGTTTGCGTATCAAGGCCATAGCCGGATTTAATCTCTATGGTGCCCAGGCCCTCGGCAATCAGATCATCAAGGCGGCGGCGGGCTGATAACACCAGTTCCTCTTCGCTGGCCGCACGGGTGGCCGTCACGGTGGAGCGAATGCCGCCCCCGGCCCGGGATATCTGTTCATATGACGCGCCCAACAGGCGCATTTCCCACTCTTTGGCCCGATCACCCCCATAAACAATATGGGTATGGCAATCAATCAACGCCGGGGTGATCAGCCCCCCGGGCAGGGTCTTTCTGGTCCATCCATCATAGGTGGCGGGTAGATCGGCGGCGGCCCCGACCCAGGCGATGCGATCGCCATCCATCGCCATGGCCGCTTGGTCCACTTGCCCATAGGGCGTTTTGCCATCGACCATGGTGGCGATCGTGGCCCCGTCCAGCACCCATTGATGTGTATTTTTTTGCCCGGCATTTCCCATACCCTTGGCTAACCAGCGCAGCGCCCTCTGCCAAGTCTTTTTTGATACTCGCTTCGCCAGCGCAATCGCGATAAAAGGCGGTATGGAAACCGCGCTTTTTGCCAAACACGCACTTTTGCCTACCGGATGGGCCCATCATGTACGCTTGTGTTTTTCGGCGGAAGGTAATCTTGGCACCATAAAAACTGGCACGAAAGCAAAGCCCGGTGATCATCTGGCCGACATTGTGGTACCGGGCATGGCCAATCTGCATTGTCATGCGTTTCAGCGGGCCATGGCCGGGCTGGCCGAACGGGCCGGCCCCGACAAAGACAGTTTCTGGACATGGCGCGAAACCATGTACCAGATTGCGCACACCGTAGACCCCGATGCCCTGCGCGCTATCGCCGCCATGGCCTATGTGGACATGCTGGAAAGTGGTTTCACCTGTGTGGGCGAGTTTCATTATTTGCACCACGGCCCGGACGGAAGCCCCTATAACAACCCCGCCGAAATGGCGACGCAGCTCATACATGCGGCCAGACAAACCGGCATAGGGCAAACCCTGTTGCCGGTATTTTACGCCCATGGCGGCTTTGGCGGCGCGGCGTTATCGGCGCGGCAAAAACGCTTTGGCCATGGTCTGGATGGGTATATGGCGTTGATACAGGCCATCCATGAACAACACCCGGGCACAAAACTGGGCATTGCCCCCCATTCGCTGCGCGCTGTCAGCCCAGAGCAGTTAAGCGCGTTGATTACCGCCTTTCCTGAAGATCCGGTGCATATCCACATTGCCGAACAGTTTCGCGAGGTCGAAGAAAGTTATGTGCACTTGGGCGAGCCGCCGGTACGCTGGCTGTTCGATCATATGGAGGTGGATGAACGCTGGTGTCTGGTCCATGCCACCCATATGCGCGAGGACGAAATCCGCGATCTGGCCAGCTCTGGTGCGGTGGCCGGCCTGTGCCCCATAACCGAGGCCAATCTGGGCGATGGTTTTTTTCCGGCGCGCGAATATGCCGAAAAAAATGGACGTTTTGGTATTGGGTCAGACAGTTGTGTGCGCATCGACCTGGCCGAAGAACTGCGCCTGTTGGATTATGGTCAGCGCCTGCGAAGCCAGAGCCGCACCCCATTGGCTCCACCCGGCACCTCAAGTGGCCGCGTGCTTTTTGAGAGCACGCTTAAGGGCGGCGCGCAGGCATTGGGCCAGAACATCGGCGCCATCAGCGTGGGCATGCGAGCTGATCTGGTGACGCTGGATAGTACCCACCCGGCACTGGTGGCCCGCCATGGTGATGCTTGGCTGGATGGCTGGATATATGCGGCCAATACCAGCCCGATTGTGGATGTGTATGTGGGCGGCCAGAAACAGGTGGAAAATGGTCGCCATAAAGGGCGAGGCGCCCTGCAAACCGCCTTTGGGCGCACCCTGAAACGGATATTGCCCTAGCTTTAAGTATCCCCGGCCAGCAAGGTGGCTTGTTTCTCCAGCGCCTTTAGGAATTTGGTCCCCGCCGCGATGTCTTCGGGGCGAAAATGGGCCAACAATTGCTGTTCCTGTTCCCGCGCCAGCGGAGCAATTTCGGCATAAATACCGGCGCCGGTTTCCGAGAGCGATAAAATGCGCGCCCGGGCATCCTGTTTTGATGTTTTACGCAGCACCAGCCCCCGCGCCAACAACGCAGAGACAGCACGGCTGACCGCCATCTTGTCCATGGCGGCACGTTTGGCCACCTGCCCCGCCGTCAAGCCCGTTTGTGCGCCCAGAATGGCCAACACCCGCCATTGCCAGATCGATAGCCCAAAGCGGTCCTGATAAAGCTTGGCAATCAGGCGGCTGACCCGGTTGGAGGCCACCGACAAACGATAGGGCAGATAATCATCCAGATGCAGTGTATCGTGCTGAGGATCAGCCATGATACGGCTTTACGGTCTGGGCAATGCGGCCAAAAATAGAATGCCCGTCGGCATCTTTCATCTCAATCGTCACATGGTCATCATATTTCATGAAGGGCGTTTTGGGCGCGCCGCCTTCAATGGTTTCGATCATGCGAATTTCGGCAATGCAGGAATACCCCGCCCCACCCTCAGACACTGGCTTGCCCGGTCCGTCATTCAGCTTGTTTGAAACGGTCCCCGAACCAATGATTGCGCCTGCGCCCAAGGGGCGGGTTTTGGCCGCATGGGCAATAATCTGGCCAAAATCAAAGGTCATATCCACCCCGGCATTGGCCCGGCCAAAGGCCTCCCCATTCAGGCCGACCAGCATGGGTAAATGCAGCTTGTTATCTTTCCAGGCCTCGCCCAACTCACTTGGCGTTACGGCCACCGGCGAAAACGCAGAAGAAGGCTTGGATTGAAAAAAGCCAAAGCCCTTGGCCAGCTCGCCGGGAATCAACCCCCGTAAAGACACATCATTGACCAGCATGATCAGGCGAATTTTGCTGGCCGCCACATCGGGGCTGGCACCCATAGGCACATCATCAACAATGACCGCCACTTCGGCCTCCATATCGATGCCCCAATCCTGATCATTGGCCATTTCGATATCGTCGCGCGGCCCCAGAAATGCGTCCGAACCACCCTGATACATCAGCGGGTCCGTCCAGAAAGTTTCCGGCATGGCGGCCCCGCGGGCCTTGCGCACCAGTTCCACATGATTGACGTAGGCTGACCCGTCCGCCCACTGAAATGCCCGGGGCAAGGGCGATGCACATTCACGTTCGTGAAAACGCTCCACCGGCACAGCCCCCACCTCTAGGCTTTGGGACAGGGTCTCTAATTGCGGCCCGGCCTCGGCCCAGTTATCCAGCGCCGCCTGTAATGTCGGGGCAATGCGTCCAGCGTCGGTATAGCGGGTCAGGTCTTTGGATACGACAACCAGCTTGCCGTCACGGCCGGATTTCAGAGATGCAAGTTTCATGGGAATACCTTTGTGCGCGCGTAACAAATGTTACCGTATTGGTGCGCTAAAATACTTCCCAGTGCAAGATGTGATGCGGTGCTAAAACGTGCCTTTGATGCGGATGTTATACAGGCGGCCATTGGTGCGGGTGCGCTGTTCAGAGCCAGCTAGTATGCTATTGGCGCGCGAGCCATCAAAAAAGATACGGGTGCGGGTTCTTTTCTGGTCAAAAATATTATCCACCCCGGCGGTGATGGTGATGCCTTTGATGCGCGTGGTTTCGATAAACGCATCCAGATCACCCGAGCCTGATTTATTGAACCTTTCTTCAAACAGCCTGAATTGCCGGGCGTGACCGCCACTGTTGTAATCCCACCCCCAAGCCATTTGCAGACGGTTCAAATCCTGACGGAAATCCAGCGACCAGAAATGCCGTGCCTCGCCGCCCAATTGCCGGGGTTCGCCGGTAACCGGATCGGTGACAGAGGAATCACGGATAAACCAGCTGGCATCCAGCGTTGCATTTTCAAGCCCAAGACCATCCAGCGGCAGACGGGTTTTCACATTGATAAACCAGCGCCTGGCATTGCCAAGATTGCCCGGTCCATCAAACGTATTATTGATCGGCACCAGGCCCTGAACCGCGCTGATCCAGTCATAATGGTATTTGAGGTTGAATGATCCCTTGGTGCCAAAGCGACGTTCCCATGAGGTTTCAAAGGCCCAGGTGCGATCCGGTTCCAGCTCCGGATTGCCCAGATTGGTTTGTGAATCATTCAAATTCACATTGGAAACAAAATCGCCAAAGTTCAGCTGTGCCACCTTGCGTGCCATGGAGACCCTGAGCTGATCTTTGTCTGTCACATTCCAGGTGGCGGAAAAGGAGGGTTTGGGGAATTTGAAAGTACGCTTGCGGCTGGCGTCCCCGCTTTGTGAAATTTCAGAAAATTCGTATCTGATGCCGCTTTCCAGGGTTACCTTGGAGGTTGCCGTAAACACCCAGGAGCCAAACAGTTCGCCACGTTTTTCGCTGACCCGGGTATTGGAAACCGGCAAAGGGATTTGCATAAATCCGCCCCCGTTATCAGCAAACACGTCCAGGCCGGAATTTAGCGAGTTCAGCGCTCCCTCGGCACCAAACTGTACCGTATGTTTCTTGCTGAGGGTCCAGTCATAGAGCAGGCGTAAAATGGTTTCATTGCTGACCGAGGAACCATTGACCTGAAAGGCGTCATCAAACCCGGCAATGGTAAAATTCTCTGAGGTATCAAAGAAACTATTGCCCCCTCGGCTTTTAACAAAAATAAGCTTGGCCGAACGCTCGGCTGAAAACGCCCGTTCATAATCGCCACCAATTTCAAACCCGTGACCGGCACTATCGGATACGTTGAAGGCGAATCCACCCGGCACCGGCGCGCCATTCATCTGGTTTTGAATGCGCGAGGTCTCATTACGGTTCCATTGCCAGTTCCAATATTTTCCGTTCAGACGCAAAGCATTGCCATTGGAAAATTTCTTCTCTGCGGAAAAGGAGGGTTGCCATTCGCGAAACCAGCGTTGATCGGTTTCATCGCGGCGCTGGAGCAGTACGCCTGAGGCATCAAAAATCGTTTCTTCGCCCTCGGGGCGGCGCCCCTGTGCATTTCGCTGTAGGCTGAAGGTTATGTCCGCCCCCAGAACCTGCATGGCATAGGTCAGCTCGCCATTGACCGTAATACGATCGCGCCACAGCGCCGCACGGGCGCGAAACGTGCCCTTGCCGCCTTTATCACAATCACACAGCACCACATTGACCACGCGGGTCTGGCCCCGCATGTCGATGCCTGGTACCGAACCTCGGATCAACTCGACCCGCACCACCCGGCTGAGCACAATGCGTCCCAGAATTTCCTGCAAGCCACTGGATTTGGTGCTGGGCCGCTCGCCATCAATCAGCACATTACCGGCAGTACCACCAAAACCACGTGCCCGCTCGCCATTGCTGATGGAAAACCCCGGCACCTGGCGCACCATGTCCAAGGCCGTCACCGGATTATAGCTGGCAAAAAAATCCGGCTTATAAACGGTAACCCCATTCCCGCCGGTATTGATCTGGGCGGGTTCGCTTTGCGCCATGAGGGAGGTTGCACCGGCCATATAAAAGGCCATTGAAAGCGCCGTAGCACATAAAATCTGTTTTCTGATGTGCATGGCTTTGCCCCGTTGCGCTGAGATGGGACATGCTGCGCGCACCGGGTGTAAAGTCGCAAGTTACTATAAAGAAAGGTGAATTAAACTTCCGCAAGGAATACGAAAGCCGGACGTAACCAAACAGAAAGGCTGGAGACCTGGCCCAGAGACAGGTCTAGTCCTGTTCGTGCAACCAGGCCGCGTGGCGCGGGGCCTTTTTGGTCCGTGACCATTCTTCCAGCATGTCCGGGGCGACCCGGTTCAGCTCGGCCATTTGTTCCGGGGTATGGGTATTGGCCGCCAGTTCCAGCCGGTGTCCGTTGGGGTCAAAGAAATAAATGGATTTGAAAATACCGTGATTGGTAGGCCCGATCACGTTCAGGCCTTCGGCCTCGACCTTTGCCTTGGCGGCCATCAGGTCATCAACGGATTCCAGTTCAAACGCTATATGTTGTACCCATTCCGGGGTATTGGTATCGCGCCCCATTTCGGGCTGGGTCGGCAGTTCGAAAAATGCCAGCACATTGCCCATGCCCGCATCCATAAAGATATGCATATAGGGGTCCGGCTCGCCGGTAGAGGGCACCTCGTTTTCGGCAATGGCCAACACAAAATCCATACCCAGAACCCGCTGGTAAAACTCCACCGTTTCCTTGGCGTCCCGGCACCGATAGGCCACGTGGTGTATGCGTTTAAGCTTGATCGACATCATCGTCTCCATTCATTCCTATCCTAAGGGCTGACCTCAGGAAGTGGCCCGCCAGATCACGGGAAAATCATCACAATCCATTTGATCGCCATGGACGAGGCCCGGGTCACGGGTGGGAATACCCACCTCGCCATCACGCACAAAATAGCGCGCATCATCACCGGTCCAGCGCGTTGCCAGCGCCCGGCGACGGGTTTGCGAGCTGGTATTACCCGGCGCGCCATGAACGATCATGGCCTGAAACACCAGACAGTCTCCGGGCTGCATATCCCAGGTTTTAATCTCATAATCTTCACGTCTGGCATTAATGTCAGGCAATTCGGGCAGGCCTGTATCCGCATAGGGGCTATTGTCCTTGAAGTGATGCGGGTTATGGGCATCCCAGTTATGGGACCCGGCAACATATTGAACGCAAACTTCTTTTGACACCGGGTCCAGAGGCAACCAGATGGAACAGACCTGGCGGCCGCTGACCGCCCAATAAGGCTGGTCCTGATGCCAGGGGGTTTTCTCGCTGGTGCCCGGTTCCTTGACGATCAATTGATCATAGAAAAAATTGGCCTTGGCGCTGCGCATCATCCGGCCACAAATTTCTGCGGCGGGGGACCGATGTACAAAGGTGCGAAAACCATCATGACGACGCGCCAGATCAAGATCGTTAAAGGCGCGGCCCGGCTTGCCTGGCCGGGTATATTCCTCCGCATACGGGCCAGGGTTTGCCATGGCCCGTTCGGTCCAGTCGCGCAACAGGGTGATCCATTCTTCAGCAAAAACCCCGCGCAGGCAGACAACGCCATCGCGTTCATAGGTTTCGATATCGCCGGTTTGAACCACCACGGACATGCGTAACTATTCCCGATCAGGCCGAGGCATCATCCAGAACACCGCGGCGTACCTGATCCAGCTCGATGGAATCAAAGAGGGCCTGGAAATTACCTTCGCCAAAGCCTTCATTGCCCTTGCGCTGAATAAATTCAAAAAATACCGGGCCGATGACGGTTTTGGAGAAAATCTGTAACAACAATCCCTGACCTTCAGTGGGGGCACCATCAATCAGGATACGACGTTTGCGCAATTCTTCAACATTTTCGCCATGACCGGGCAAACGCTCGTCCACCTGATCAAAATAGCTGTCCGGCGTGTCCTGTAAATCCAGACCATTGGCCAGCAGGCCATCAACAGAATCATAAATCTGGTCACTGGCAATGGCGATGTGCTGAATGCCTTCGCCATTAAACTCGTGCAAAAATTCTTCGATCTGGGATTTGTCATCCCGTGATTCGTTCAGCGGGATGCGAATATTGCCATCCGGCGAGGTCATTGCCTTGGAAATCAGACCAGTCAGCTTGCCTTCAATGTCAAAATAGCGGATTTGGCGAAAGCCAAAGACATCTTCGTAAAACTTGCCCCAAACCTCCA
The DNA here is from genome assembly GCA_015485335.1 of Robiginitomaculum sp. GTDB lineage: Bacteria > Pseudomonadota > Alphaproteobacteria > Caulobacterales > Maricaulaceae > Robiginitomaculum_B. Next base: position 5,287 of record WFTT01000134.1, on the reverse strand, counting down.
TTTGGCCGCGATGTACATTGTGGGTCAAATGGTCGATATAGGTAAAGCCCAGGTCGTTTTTACCTTCGTCCACACCGGCAAAGGTGGTGAATTCATTGGCAAAAAACGTATCCCGATCGGCAACACTCATCAAATAGATCAATGAGCCACCAATGCCCTGTATAGCCGGCAATTGATCGGTCCAGCCCCCTTCGCCAGCAGGCTTGGCACCGCGTTTAATGGCCCCTTCATAAGCCGTCTTGGCGTCATCTACTAAAAAGCCCATGGCATTGGCGCCACCTTGGTGCAAGTCTTTAAAGCTGGCGGCCTGTCCCGTGTTTTCCCGGTTCAGCAAAAAGTCTGCCTTACCTTGCTTATAACGAATGACATCGCGGGTTTTATGTTTGGAAACGGCGGTAAAGCCCATGTTTTCAAACAATTGCGCCAAGGCATCCGGGTCCGTTGAGGTGAATTCAACAAAGGCGAACCCGCGTGTACCCAGTGGGTTTTCAAATAGATCGGCCATATTCTCGCTCCAGCTTGCATAAGGGCGTATTGATACGCCATTGTTTAACCCTAAGATGAGTGCAATTAGTAACAAATGCAACTATTTTTATCGCAAAGGAGACAGTTGTGATCAGGCTGTATAATTATTACCGCAGCGGCACCTCGCACCGTGTGCGGATTGCACTTCATCTGAAAGATATTCCCTATGAATATGTGCCGGTGAATCTCCTTGAAAAAGAACACAAATCGGCGGCCTATCTGGCGCTAAACCCCCAGGGCCTAGCCCCCGCCATTACGGTGGATGGCCACACGCTGACCCAATCGCCGGCCATATTGGAATGGATAGAGGAAAGCTGGCCCGAACCACCTTTGCTGCCCACGGACCGGTTTGACCGGGCGCGGGTGCGGGCCATGGCCGCCCTGATTGCCTGTGACATTCACCCGATCAACAATCTGCGAATCTTGAATGCCTTGAAAAGCGAATTTGGCGCCGATCAGAGCGCAGTACTGGGCTGGATCGCCCGGTGGATCAATGATGGTTTTGCGGCGCTGGAAACCATGCTGAATGCCGACTGCCAGCGCGGTGACTTTTGCTTTGGCAAGGCCCCGGGTCTGGTGGAATGCAATCTGATCCCACAGGTTTATGCTGCCAGACGCTTTGAGGTAGATCTGACCCCTTTTCCCGCCATTACCGCCATTGACGCGGCCTGTGCGGCTCTGCCGGCCTTTGAGAAGGCCCACCCGGCCAACCAGCCAGACGCGGTTTAAAGAGGCAGATCAGGCCGGGGCAAACCCGTTATCGCGCAAAACCTCCAAAAAGGTTTCCGGCTCGGGCCGCACCCGGTAATTATCGGTTTCATGAGCCCAGAGGATTTTACCATCCGGGTCGGTGATGATCACCGTGGGCAAAACGGTCTCGCTGGAATAGCCCAACACCTGCATACCAAAGGGTACGCCCCAGGCATTGGCAATGCCCAGCGCCCGGGCGGCTTTATTGCCCTTGTCGGTGTAGAAATCAAAACCTACATCAAACTTTTTGGCCAGGGCCTTGGTGTTGTTATGGGGTTGCGGCGCGATCAGCGCCACCTTGGCACCGCAGGCCTCGATCTGTTGATAGGCATTGGCCAATTCCTTGATCTGCGCCATGCACAAAGGGCACCAATTGCCACGAAAAAACATCAAAATGTGCGGCCGCCCACGCATATCAGTGGAACTGACTTTCTCTCCGTTCACGGATTGCACCGTAAAGGGCACCAGAGTTTGGCCGGGTTTCAGCATATCGCTGCCCCGCCCGGTAAAGGACGAATACCAATAGCTGTAAAGGATAAAGCCAGCCAAACCGGCCACGGCCATATCCAGGGCGCGAACATCCGCGCCCTGACGCCACGCATAGCTGGTTAACAAAAAGCCAGCAAAACCTAGGGCCATAAAAAATGGTAAGCGCGGACTGGTCCGCGGCGCATCCTTCATCAACATGATCCAGCTAAGACGGACCATAAAGGGTGCATTGGCCAGCAACACCCCGGACCAGGCCATGACATTGCCGCCCTGAGCCAATTGCATGACGGCATAAATACTGAACACCATCGCCATGGTGATAAAGGCCATAACAAAAACAGATTTCAGGAAATTCATGATGTGTCCCAATACCCCAAATTTGCGACACTATAGGCAAGATCACAGATCAGCGACAAAACACGTTTTCGCGAGGTTTGGTGGCCATCAGCGCCCGACCCCTAGATATGTCCCCCATGTTCCAGCCAATGGGCACAATCGGCGGGCATTGCCTTGGCCACCACCGCGTCATACTGGGCAACCTCTTCATCACTGAGCACATCGCGCCAGCGTCCATTGGTGCCCTTGTTCATGAAGGTATTGCCACCACCTTTCCAGATTTTTCCCGCCTCAGGCATGATTTTACCAAAATCCTTTTTCATGCCCTTGAAGGTGATGCGTTCCAGAATACCTGCAAATTGGGCTTCATCAATAGAAATGCCAAGATGAGCGGCTATGCGCCTGACTTCTTCGGCCAGGTTGTTCAGCAGATCGGCAAAGTGGACAAAATGGATATTGGGAAGGTGGCGATATTCCCACCAGGTTTTCAGATGATGAAAATGAGACCAATAGGGATATCCATCATTTTCCCATTCAAACCAGCTGTCAGCAATCCAAGCCTTCCACAGCTCGTGAAGATCGGCATAGTCCGTGGGAAAAGCACGGCCGGACTGGCGCTCGAACTCATCCAGCGCCCCCCTCATCTGATCATTATAATTGGTGTGATGGTTCCATAATGACATAAACACGTCGCGGCCATCACGCCCCACAAATATATACCGATTACCCTCGAAAAACGGAATGCCATCCAGCGGCAAATGGGTTTTGATAAACCGTCGCCCGGTTTGTGCTTCCAGCTCGGCGGCGACCTCGTCCAGCGGTGGCAAGGCCATATCCAGCCAGGGAGCCATAACGCTTACAGGGGCTGGAAATTCACCGTCCTGATAAAGGAGGTTGGCCACTATAGTCTGCATCCAGGTGGTGCCGGCTTTATAGGAAGTGGAAATGATAATATCACCGGGTCGGTGATTATAAACTCGCCAGCGTTTACCGTCGATGATCGGATGCTGGTCATATTCCCGCGTCTTTTGCGGTAAAGATTGTACTGTCATTTTCTTGCACCCTTTGTTACCTTTATTTTAGATATAAGGGAAAAGCAACGACATGACCTTAGAACAGGCCTATCTTATTGCCCAGATTCTGGCCTCCATCGCCGTGGTTGTATCTCTGGTTTTTGTTGGCCTGCAACTTCGTCATAATTCCGAACAAATGCGCATTGCCGCCAGCACCGGCTATTATGAAATTTACCGGGATCATATGGTTGGTGTGACCAGCACAGAGTTTACCAATCTCTTTATAAAAGGGTTTGAAGGAGCTGAACTCCTTGATCTTTGTGAACGCACGCAATTGTACGCTTTCTTTGCCGTAATGACCCGCGGTTATCAGATTTTACACTATCAGTTCCGGAAAAAAGTTTTTGACAAGGAATTGTGGGAAAACACGCAAAACCATCTTGCCGATTTTCTGTTATCCAAAGCCTATCAGAAATTCTGGCAGACACGCCGGCATCATTTCAATCCATCATTTCAGGCGTTTGTTGATGACCTTATTGCCAATCGCCCTGCCCATGAGCTGTTTAGAGCAACGCCCCCCAAGCCGAAGTCACCACCCAATAAAAGCTCAGGGTAACGGATTGATCTAACGAATAGCTTTCTTATCACCCAACAGGCACGGCACGGTTTTGATCATAATCCACAGGTCAAACCAGAACCCAGCACGACGAATATATTCCAGATCCAGACGCACCCGTTCACGCACCTGTTCCGCATTTTCCAGCGGCCCGCGCGAACCATTTATCTGTGCCCAGCCGGTCAGGCCCGGTTTTACCCGGTGACGGTGCGCATAATGGGCCACCAGCTTCCAGCTCTCCACCTCGCCGGTGCGCATGCCCACGGCGTGCGGGCGTGGCCCCACCAGTGACATATTCCCCGCCAGTACATTAAACAATTGTGGCAGTTCATCCAGACTGGTACGGCGCAAGAACCGCCCAATCCGGGTTACCCGCGGATCATTGGCCTGGACCTGTTTTATCGGACCAACATCGCTACCCGTTTGCATGGTGCGAAACTTAAACACCTCGATAATGCGATTGTTAAAGCCATGGCGGTTTTGCTTAAACAGCACCGGTCCCGGACTATCCAAACGGATCAACACGGCGATCATCGCCATTATGGGCGCAAAGACCACCAGCATGGCTGAAGCAAACACTAGATCCTGCAGCCGTTTGGCAAATACGCGCCATTCATCGCGCGGCGCCCCGGAAACATAGGCCATGGGCGAGCGGGCAATCTCGGTCAGGCGGGCCTGTTCGGGGTTAAACCCTTCTAGGTCCATAAACAGCACCACCTCCTGGGGCAATGCACGCAACTGGTCAATCAGCTCGTTCACCCGGTTTGAAGCCGTCGAGGTCACCGTGATTATGATTTTATCGATCGCATGCAGCCCCTCCCAGGCCAGCAGATCCTTTACACCACCTGCTACCGGGATATCCCCCACCTTGCCCGGACGACGCGAGCCACGATCATCAAAAATTGCCACCACGTTCAAATCCTTGCACGCCTCGCTCTGGCGAACCAGGCGCCGGGCATTCTGGGTGGCACCAACAATGACCACATTGCTGGCCATGGCGCCGCGACGACACCAGAACTGTACCAGTGCATTATAGACCATATGCAGGCCCAACAGCACCGACACAGCCACTGCATTGACCAGCATCAAGGTCGACAAGGCATGACCGTCCAACCCCGCCATACGGGCGGCCAGCACTACTGTTGCGGCCATGCCGGTAACGGCCAAAGCCGTCATGGCCCAGCGCTGTGCCGATTTCACCCGAAAATCAAAATCATAGGCCCCAAAGGCCGCCAGCCCCCATAACAGGAAAAACGGCATGGCCAGAAACGGCGCCGCAATTCCAAAGGCCGTATCAAAAAGCGGCAGATTACTGGCCTGCATACAGCCAACCACCGCGGCCCCGGCCGCCGCCAGCGCATCCAGACTCTGAAAAACACGGACGGCCAGTGTCTTGTTAACCCGCGAGCGCGATGGGATTGGTAAAGACAGTGCCCCCTGTGGCGGCCCATCAACGATATGCGCCAAAGGCGCCGCCACCGTTTTATCCAGGTCACCAACCGGTTTCTGGCTTTGCTTTTGTTTTTTTTGTTTTGCCGGCATACACCCAACCCTTCAC
>WFTT01000133.1 GCA_015485335.1 Robiginitomaculum sp. | reverse complement strand
GCAGAAAACACCAGAAAAACAACCATCAGGGCAATGCGCATAACTTTCTCCATGATTACAGGTGTGTCATGAAGGCTCTTGGGCGTTTTGCCTAGATAAAAGCGCATGATCTCACGAAAGTTTGAGAAGGCGATACAAATACCCTAATCGGTGATCATGCCCACAAAGGCCTGGCCAAAGCGGTGCGCATCGCCGGGCCAGCGTGCGGACAAATACTGGCCGTCCTGAACCACAAAGCCGCGCGAAAGCTTGTTGGGGCTGTCCCGTAAAAACGGGGTTGGCCCGGGCAGAAAATCATCGGCCGATTGCAAAGCGGCGGTTACCTCGTCCTCGACAGTAAGGCCCGGATAGGTAAGGAAATAATCCCCCAGCCTAGCCTTGGTCATTTTATAGGCAAGCAATTCCTGGCGTTTTAGCAAAGCCGTGGTCTTGCGGCCATACAGAACCGATTTGCCGGTTTTGGGGTCTTCGGCACGGCACGCCGCCACCACTCCGTGGCAAATGGCCCCGACCGGTTTATCGGCGGCAAAAAACGCCGCAATCTTTTCCTGCAAAATCTCTGATTCCAGATAGGGGATCATGCCCTTGGCATGCCCCCCCGGCAGGATCAGGCCGTCATAATCCTCTGGTCTGATATCTTCAAACCGGATCGGGTTCAAAAAGGCCGGTTCCTGACAAAGCCGCAAATAGGTTTGGCGAACATTTTTTCGGGCGGCAAGCATGCCTTTGAAAATGCCTAGGTCATCGCCATAGAGCATGCGTGGGTCGGTTTCACCGGCATGGCCGGTATCCGTGGCAAAACAGATATCTTGATCATTCTGGCGCAGAATGTCCCATGGCACCGCCACCTCGGTGGGGTCAAAGTCATGGGTGCTTAGCGCCATTAATATGGTCATATATATATCTTTCTCCGGGCGCCGTATATCAGCGCCTTTTCAGTCCCTTTTGTTGCAGGCGCCATAACAAGGTGTCGATGCGGTCCTGGCCAAAAAACGGCTCGCCCTCAAACGCCATCAGGGGGACGCCCCAATGCCCGGCCTTGACCTGATCGGCTTCGTTCTGTTCGATCTGCGCATCCAGCGCATCGGCATCCTGAGCAATGATTTTCTCAAGATCATCCATGTCCAGACCGGCCTCTTCGGCGGCCTCGGCCAACACATTGCCCTTGTCCCAGTCCTTGACGCCGCCCCAAAGGCAGGCGCTGACCGTGGTGGCAAAGGCCAGGCCCTTGCCGGATCGTTCCGCCGCCGCGCCAAGGCGGGTCAGGCGGGTGATATAGGGTTGCTCTTTGGCCACTTCCATGGTGGAAAAATCCTGTACAATAGGGTCCGGGTCGGGCCAGTGGATAGGCAGGCCCAGACGTTCGGCCTCGCGCGGTACATCCTGTATCAGATAGCCGGGCCAGAGCGGGTTGACGGATTTGAAAAACCCCTCCACCCGCACGGCCAGCGGATAAACCGGGCGAAAATGACAAACCAGATCATAATCCTTTGTCATCTGCAAAAGCTTGGGGGCCGCCAGATAGGAATAGGGCGAACGAAACGACCAGAAGAGGTCAAACTGCATGCTCATTTATATTCTGCCCCGTGAAGTTCCAAAAAGCCGACAACCGTATCCCAGGTGGCGCTGGTATCTGCATTGGTGCGGTTCTTTACCAGCATGGAAGAACCATGCACGCCGTCCTCGGCCACAAAGGTTTGATAGCCCCGTTCCTTCAACCGTGCAAATTGCGCCTGGCGCCCCGCCATTTCGGAACGCGGGCTAAGCGCCAGCACCGGCACCGCCACGCTGTCCAGATAGTGATTGGCATTACAGGCCCCCATGGCCCGGCCAGACCCCGGCGAGAAGGACAAGACGGCGCTCAGTTCATCCTTGTGATCGCCGCCAAGTTTCAGAACCAAAGCGGCACTATAGGAGCTTCCCCAGGCAAAACGCGGCCCGACAAAGCCATCCTGGATGGCATAGGCAAGGGCGGCTTCCATATCGGGATAAGCGGCGCAGTATTTGGTGCTATGACCCAGGGCATCAACGGTGCGGTTGTTGGCCCCGAAATACGAGCCGCCCGAACGCTGGTCCACGGCCAGAACACTCAGGCCCAAATCGGTCAGGCGCGGAATGATGGGGCCATATTCGCCGCGGGCATTGGATCTGGCCTGATGGAACAGGATCACCAGCGGCGCGCCCTTGCCGGTCTTGGCCAGGTACAGGTCTGCGTAGACGGTGACACCATCGGCGGCTTTAAAGTGAATTTCTTCGCCCTTAATGGTATTGTTGGCAAAGGCGGGGGCCGCGATGACCAACCCAAAGGCCAGTACGATAAACCCAAGCTTTCTAAACAACATAATGATCCCCTTTTTGCTGGGGACAGTGAACGACAAAACGCGCCACATTCCAAATGACATTTAATTGAATTTGTCTTTTATGCCGAGGCAAAGGTTTCGGCACTGGCGCTGGCCCAAGAAGAGGCGAGATATGTGCTGTCCGGATCATCCAGCAAAACGCCCCGGGCCAGAAAATCATAAACTTCATTGGCGGGGCGTGCCTCGGTGGCGCTGAGGCGGTGATAAAGATGACAGGGTCTGAGTTCGGATGGATGAGACAGACCTGCCGCCGCCACCACTTCGCCCAAGGCATGGATGGTATTGCGGTGATAATTGGTGACCCGCACCGCCTTGTGATCCACCACCAGGCCACGTTGCAGAAGATTATCTTGTGTGGCGATACCGGTCGGACAGCGATTGGTATGACAGTTCAGCGATTGCACACAGCCCAGCGCAAACATGAAACCGCGCCCCGCATTGCACCAATCGGCCCCCATGGCCATGGACGAGGCCAGCCCAAAGGCCGAGATCATCTTGCCGGATGCCCCAATACGAATATCGTCTTTCAGGCCCGCCCCCATCAGGGCATTGCGAGCAAAGATAATGCCTTCGCGCAAGGGCACGCCGATATGGTCCTGAAACTCTACCGGTGCCGCGCCGGTGCCGCCTTCGGCACCATCGATGACAATGAAATCCGGGCGAATGCCGGTTTCCAGCATGGCCTTGATCATGGCCAGAAATTCCCAGCGATGACCGATACACAGTTTGAAGCCCACGGGCTTGCCGCCGGAAAGCTCGCGCAATTGTGCAATAAATTCCATTAGACCAATGGGGGTGGAAAAGGCCCGATGAAAGGGCGGCGATTCACAGGTGACGCCTTCGGGAATGCCACGGGTCTGGGCAATCTCCCGGGTGACCTTGGCCCCGGGCAGGACGCCGCCATGGCCGGGTTTGGCCCCTTGGCTGAGTTTGATTTCAATCATTTTTACCGCCTCAAAGGCGGCCGTGTCCTTGAATTTTTCCGCATCGAACCCGCCATCCTTGGCCCGACAGCCAAAATAGCCGGTGCCCAGTTCCCACACCAGATCGCCGCCCATGCGGTGATAGGGGCTGATCGCGCCCTCGCCGGTGTCATGATAAAAACCGCCCGCCGCGGCGCCGCGGTTCAGGGCCTCAATGGCATGAGCCCCAAGCGCGCCAAAACTCATGGCGGAAATGTTAAAGACGCTGGCCGAATAGGGCACTTTGCAATCGGCCCCGCCCACATCCACACGCAAATCCTTATGTTCGGCCTGTTTGGCCGCAACGGAATGGTTCAGCCATTCATAACGGTTCTCATCAAAGTTCAGATGGCTGCCAAAGGGTTCGACACTGACGACGTTTTTGGCACGGCGATAGACCAGGCTGCGCTGTTCGCGATTATAGGGCATGCCATCAGTGTCGCTCTCGACCAGATATTGGCGCAAATACGGGCGCACAAATTCCAGCAGCCAGCGGGCGCGGCCAACAATGGGGTAATTGCGCCACAAGGCGTGGTGGCGCTGGGTCAGATCAAAAATGCCATACAGCACCAAAATACCGAAAAATACGGTACCAATATAAAAATATGGCGATATCCACGCAAATTGAAGCGATGCTATGAATAGCGATACCACAGCAAAAAATATAAAAAAGCGCATAATGGACGGTAACCATCCATCTGATTCGGGTCAAATCATGCAGCGCCTCCTCCTTATCCGTCATGCCAAAGCGGCCGCCTTTGGGCGTGAGCCGGGGGATCATGCCCGCCCGCTTTGTGCCAAGGGACAGGAGCACGCGCACCGGCTTGGCGATATTCTGCGTCAGGAAAACTGGGTGCCGGATCTGGCCATTGTGTCCAGCGCCCAACGCACTCTGGACAGCTGGCAGGCCATGGCCATGCAAACCTGCCCCGTTATGGTGGAGGAAAAGCTGTATCTGGCCTCGCCCAAAACCCTGGATGAGGTATCCCGCCAACAGGGAAAAGACGGCCAGACACTGGCCCTGATTGGCCATAATCCCGGTATCGCCATATTGGCGCATCAATTGCTGGACGAAGGGTTTGATCATGACGGCCCGGCATCGCGTCTGCTGAACGGTCAGTTTAAAACCGGCTGGGCAGCGGCGTTTGAGCTGCGCGAGGAGGGCCCCCGGCTGGTCGCGCTGTTTGATCCCAGGGAAAGTTGAATTGCCGGTTTATGCCCGGGCTTGTTTTCGTCGCCAAAAATAATATCCGGTGCCGATCAAAACCAGCAAAACCAACAGCCACCAGGGGAATTTTCGTTTTCCTGCGGTGGCTTCTTTCAGGCGCTGATCCAGATCGCTGGCGGATTCTGCCAGCACGAAATCAACCCCTGCATTCATTGCCAGGGCCTTCATGTTACGGGCCTGGTTTTCATTCAGCTCAACACCAATCAGCGTGATGGTACTGTCCGCCTTTTCCCCCTCCGCCGTGAACACCGGCGTTACCATCAGGGGGATCCAGCGCGTATAGCCGCGGTTTTTAAGCTCTATCTTTATGTCTTTTTTATCCACAGGGACCGGGCCAAAAATATCATAGCCGGTACCCGGCCGCACGGATAAGGGTTTGCGTTTGCCGTCTTTATCCAGAAAAAAGACCTCGATCATGCCGCCGGTTATACCATCATCCCGATTCAGATCCTGAACGCGCAAATAGAAATTGCCGCGGCCTTTGGCCTTCAGCGATATCCAGTCCGAATCCGTATAGGGATAGAGTGTCACCGGTGTTTCTTCCCCGGTTTTTAGCGCCAGTGCGTTTTGCGGCGTATCGTTTGGCTCGCTTGCATCGGTGGAAACCTCGGCTTCGGCAATCAGGTAAAAGGGTGCCTTGGCCCCCTCTGATCCACTTCGGACGTCGATTTCATAAACCCCTTTGGCCAGATATTTTTCAAAGCGCTTTGTCCCATCATTTTGGGGTTTGGCGTCGGTATCTGTATCGTCCGCTGGGGTCACAAATATCTTTGCATCATTGGGAACCGGTCCATCCAGACGTATGGTATACAGGCCGAATTGCGGAACTTTCAGCGTGAATTTTTGTGACAGGTCGCTGCGCGCCAGCCAGACCTGAGCAGGCAGGCTCAGGCTGAGCTCGGTTGGTGTACTGGGCGGGTCAGGCACAAAGCGCAATCGCACAGGAAAGGGGGTTTCAGAGGCGGCACTGCCCCAGCGTTCCTGGATTTTAAGAAAATATTTTCCCGGTTCTACGGCGGCGGTCCAGCCATCTGAAAAATCAGGTGTGTCTGCGGGGCGGATCGCCACGGCAATGGCAAACGGGGCGTCACGAATGTCGGTAACAATGGTGCCTTTGGCCGGTACATCAAAAGAAAAATAATCAACATCACCAACCGGCAGCAGAACCACATCATTCCATGCGTCCAGGGTGAGAGGGAAGGCCTGTTCAGGTTGATCATTGGGTTCATTCAGGTCCACTTCCGGTTTGGTTTCTATGACCAGGGGAAAGGGATCCGGGCTACTGAAATTGTTCCAGCGGTCGCGCACCACCAGGCGCACCCGGCCAGGAAAGTCTATTCGCGCCGCATTAACCCCCATCATGCGCCCCAGCGGATCGTAAATCTCTACATACAGGCTAAAGTCGTTGTCGGTATCGCCAAGGGATGTAAACACATAGCCCTCTTCATCCATTTGCAGGGCAATTTCATCCTGGTCCGCGGCGGGAAACAGGGTCACCGGGACCGTACCGGGCACCACCGCTTCCATATCGGCAAAGGCGATGTTTTCCCGCGGGTCATTGTTTTGGGCATTGGGGGCCGTCTCATTGGCGTCTTGTCCCATGACTGGCCCCGCCATGGCGCACAGGAACATGAAAAACAAAATGTGTCTTATGCCTTGCATCAGCGTACCTTTCGCACCTTGATGGCGTCGGCCATCTTGCGCGCCGTAATCAACGCCGCCGCCGGGTTGCCGTCACAGCTTTCCTCGCCATCGGTAACCACAACCAGAACACCTTCTTTGCGCCGCCCATCTTCAAACAGGGCGCGGGCACCGGTTAAGATGCCGGCGGCCAAAGGCGTTGATGCCCCGGTCGAGGCGTTGGCAATGGCTTCGGAAATCTGTTTTTTATCGGATGTGAACGGCACGGGATTGGCGATACCACACCCGGTGAATGTATAAAGCGCCACCATATCTTTCTTTTTGATGGTCTTGCTGGCCAGCAGGGATTGCAGGGCGCTTTTGGCCTGTTCCATGCGATTATTATCATCCATGGACCCCGAGGTGTCGAGGATAATGGCATAGGCCTTGCCGTCTTTAATGGGCTTGGTCCTGAATTTATGATTAGTATCAGCCCCGCTTTCATAGCCGCTAAAGCTGTGAGAAAATGGATTCCAAACGGCCCGGCTGGCGGGGTTATCCAGTACCCGTGAGGATACCACCGGGTGGGCCGCCTGAACAGCCAGTTTGGCTGGGTCCGGCAGATCGACCAGATCGAAACGGACCTCTATGTCCTTACCGGTTTTGCCGGCGGTGTCTTCAACATTCTTGCCGCCCACCTGAACCGACAGCAGATTGACCGGGCGATTGAAACCAAGCTTCAGCTTGAACTGGCCCTTGCCTTTCAGGGTCTTGTTGAGCTTAACCTCCAGTGTGCGGGCCTTTTTGGCGGTCAGGATTTCCTTGCGTAATTCCTCTTGGCGATCCAGAATTCGCTGCAAGAGCTCTTGGTCATAACGGCGCAATGTGCCTTCAGATTTTAACTGGCTAACCAGATAGCTACGCTCTGCATCCACCACCATATAGGCGGTCCAACGGGCAATCCGTTCGGAATCTATGGCCGATATCAACGCATCTTTCAGGGCGGTTTGCACCAGATCGCGGGCGATATCTTTCCAATTGCCGGGGTCCAGGAATTCGCTTTTGAAGTTCCTTGCCAGTCGTGATGGGTTTTTCCAGAATTGCTGGATCACCTGGCTGGGCGAGGTTACTCGTGCCGCCCCGGTGCGCAGGGCCTTCAACACCGGCTCGCTGCCGTTTATCACTGAATCACTAAGGGCGATTGCCACCACGCCACGTTTGTGGCGCGAGGCCAGCGATTTCATATAATTTGTGCTGGCCAGGGCCTTGCCTTCCTGGCGAACAATGGCTTTGAGAGAATTTTTCAGGGCATTTTTCTGCGCGGTGCTGTAGGCATTGCTGCTGGCCCCGTCCATGGCCGCTTCTGTCGGAGTTGGCTGGCTGCCTGAATTGGCAATGCCTGGCAAGGCGGTAACATCCCATTGCGGGTATTTCTTGCCATCACGGGTCAGGGCGTCTTTGACCTGAAAGGCCGCCTCAATGGCGACGGCGTATGGGCCAAATGTCTGCCAGTCCCTGAAAACCGTAACACCGGCATCCAGCAATTCGACCCCTATGGTCAGCCATGTGCCGGTGCCCCCGCCCAGAAAGCCGACCCCATCGCCGCCAACATAGGCCAGGTAATGATCAAGCTTTTTTTGCGCCCGCTTTTGCGCGCTGAGGGTTAGGTCAACCCAGTCGTCAATGCGTTTTTTGCGTTTGGCCAGAACCGCGTTGATGTCCTTGACCAGATATTCGGTCAGGCGCAGTTCGCGTTCCAGTTTTTCTTCGGCGGGCACCCACTTTGCGTCATAGAGCAATTTGCCGCCGGGGCTGCGCACTTGCACTGTCTGTAAAAAGGGTGGCTCGCTGCTGGCAAGTTTTTTATCTATCTCCTTGCGTAAACGGTCCAGATCTGAACGGGCGGCGGCCAGCGCCTTCATGGCCGCATCGCGTTCTTTCAACAGCACTACGCCTTTGTCTGATATTGCTTTCTTTTGCGCCGTCAGGGCATCCAGATCCTGCATGGCGGTTTTCAGCCGGGCGGCGCGTATTTTAACAATGGACCGTTCCGATGATTTTTTCAGGCGCCGCCGCAACCAGTTTTCATGGGCGGTGACATAGCGTTGTGCCTCTGCAATCTTGTCAGCGCTCTGGCCGTTGTTCTTGCGGTTCTCCAGCTCTTTTTTCCAGCGCTCCAGCTCTGAACGAATATGCGGCGCGGCGCGGCGGTATTGATCCTTGGCGGCCTGCAGGCTTTCGCGCAGGCGGGCCACTTCGGCGGCTTGGTCCCGGGCCTTGTCACGCGCGGCCTCATAGGCCTTGACGGCGGCCTCGGCCTTCTGATTGGCCGCATCATATACAGACTGGGCCGAGGCCACTTTGGCCTCGGCGGCTTTCAATTCTGCGGCGGCCTGGGTTTCTTCGGGTGTCTGTGCATGGGCAAATACTGGCGTTATGGCCAGTAAAAATGCGAGTAAAAAATAGGCGGCCAAAGGCCGTGCTGCATATTCCATTTAGCCGTCCCCCAAGGTTTGGCCAGCATGATGTTTGCCCTTTGGGGAATTACTATCATATTTTTGTGGTAAATGCACTTCGGAAAAATGTCTGCGGCGTTGGGCATTTGGTCGCGTTATCCCGATCTGGACCTTTGCGTTTGCACAGCGTATCACGCCAGGTGAAGGGGCCCCATGAAGAGGCGCCCGAAAATGCAAGGAATTCCATCATGACCCGCGAGCTAAATCATTTTATCAATGGCGAAACTGTGTCCGGCAAATCCGGCCGGTTCTCTGACGTGTTTGATCCCAATACCGGGGCCGTACAGGCCAAGACGCCCCTGGCCTCGGTGGCTGAAATGGCCGGTGCGGTGGCCGCGGCGCAAGCGGCGTTTCCGGCTTGGTCAGCGATGAACCCGCAACGCCGCGCCCGGGTGATGTTCAAATTCAAAACCCTTTTGGAAGAGCATATGGACGAACTGGCCGAATTGCTCTCTGCCGAGCACGGCAAGGTGGTTGCGGATTCGCGCGGCGATGTACAGCGCGGCATGGAAGTGATCGAATTTGCCTGTGGCATTCCCCACCTTCAAAAGGGCGAATATACCGAAGGGGCCGGCCCCGGCATTGATGTTTATTCCATGCGCCAGCCTTTGGGCGTGGTGGCGGGCATCACCCCGTTCAATTTTCCCGCCATGATCCCCATGTGGATGTTTGGCGTGGCCATTGCGTGTGGCAATACCTTTATCTTGAAGCCTTCCGAAAAAGACCCTTCGGTGCCGTTGCGGCTGGCCGAATTATTTCTTGAGGCTGGCGCTCCGGCCGGGGTGCTGAATGTGGTCAATGGCGATAAGGAAGCGGTGGATGCACTGCTTACGCACCCCGATGTGCGCGCCATCAGCTTTGTTGGCTCGTCTGATATCGCCCACTATGTCTATCAGACCGGCGCGGCCAACGGCAAACGGGTACAGGCCATGGCCGGGGCCAAGAACCACGGCATTATTATGCCGGACGCTGATATGGATCAGGTGGTGCGCGACTTTTTGGGCGCCGCCTTTGGCTCGGCCGGGGAACGCTGTATGGCCCTGCCTGTGGCGGTGCCGGTGGGCAAGGATACCGCCGATGAGTTCATTGCGCGCATCACGCCCGAGATTAAAAAGCTGAAAGTCGGTGTCTCCACCGACACATCCGCCCATTATGGCCCGGTGGTCACCGCGGCGCACAAGGCCCGGGTCGAGAACTATATTCAAATGTGCGTGGACGAGGGCGGCAAACTGCTGATCGATGGTCGCGGTCTGACCGTACCCGGTCAGGAAGGCGGCTTTTTCATCGGCCCGACTTTGTTCGATAATGTCACCGCCGATATGAAATCCTACATGGACGAAATTTTTGGCCCGGTCTTGCAGGTAGTGCGCGCCGATAGCCTCGAGGAGGCCGCGGCGCTGCCTTCCAACCATCAATACGGCAATGGGGTGGCCATTTTTACCCGCAATGGGCTGGCGGCGCGCGAATTTGCCGCCAAGGTACAGGTCGGCATGGTTGGCATCAACGTGCCGATCCCGGTGCCGGTCAGCTATCATACCTTTGGCGGCTGGAAGCGCTCGGCCTTTG
>WFTT01000132.1 GCA_015485335.1 Robiginitomaculum sp. | reverse complement strand
TTGGCGCGAACCAGTTCCGGATAAGCCGCCCCCATTTCACCGATCAGGGTTGGCACCAGCGTATGGACAACCGGCTCTTTGGCCCCCAGCAAATGCGCATGGCGCATGGCCCGGCGCATAATGCGGCGCAAGACATAGCCCCGCCCCTCATTGGACGGTGTCACCCCATCGGCCAGCAAAAATGATATGGAGCGCAAATGATCGGCGATCACCCGGTGGCTGGCACGGGCTTCCCCGCTGGCTTTTACCTGCAGCGCGTTTTCGCTGGCCGCAATCAGGGTTTTAAATAAATCTATGTCGTAATTATCGTGCACGCCTTGCAAGACCGCGGCAATGCGTTCCAGCCCCATGCCGGTATCAATGGAGGGTTTGGGCAGTGCTATACGCTGGCCACCGGCCTGTTGATCAAACTGCATGAACACCAGGTTCCAGATTTCTATGAACCGGTCCCCATCCTCATCCGGTGATCCGGGAGGGCCGCCGGGGATATGATCGCCGTGATCATAAAAAATTTCTGAACAGGGACCACACGGACCGGTATCGCCCATGGACCAGAAATTATCCGCGGTGGCAATTCTGATAATTTTATCATCATCAAAGCCGGTGATTTTTTTCCACAGACCGGCGGCTTCTTCATCATCGGCATAGACCGTAACCAACAGCTTGTCGGCGGCGAGCCCAAATTCCCGGGTCAACAGATCCCAGGCATAAAAGATGGCGTCTTCCTTGAAATAATCCCCAAAGGAAAAATTACCCAGCATTTCAAAAAATGTGTGGTGGCGCGCGGTATAGCCCACATTATCCAGATCATTGTGCTTGCCACCAGCACGAATGCATTTTTGCGAACTGACAGCGCGCTGATAAGGGCGGGTCTCCTCGCCGATAAATACATTTTTGAACTGCACCATGCCGGCATTGGTAAATAGCAAGGTGGGATCGTTCTGTGGCACAACGGGGCTGGACGCCACAATCTCATGATTGGCCCGGCCATTACCACTTTCAAAATAACGCAGAAAGGCACTGCGAATATCATTCAGGTTTTGCATGTTCGCGGTCCACCCCAGCATTCATCCATGATCTTCAGGCTCATGATATAGAAAGGGCGCCCGGCCAAGCCAAGCGCCCATCGCGTTTGAACTGCGATATTCGTGAATTTATCCGTTTACAACGTCATCCACGTCCTTGCCGACATTACCAATCAGCATGTCTTCGACGATCAGGCCGGATTCGGCACGGATCTGTTCTTCAATCTTGGCCAGTGTTTCCGGGTTTTCCTTCAGGAATTTCCGAACATTTTCCCGCCCCTGGCCGATGCGTTCTGAATTATAGGAATACCAGGAACCGGATTTTTCAATAATATCGGCCTTAACACCCAGATCAATGATCTCGCCAATTTTGGAAATACCTTCGCCATACAGGATATCAAATTCAACAATACGAAATGGCGGGGCCACTTTGTTTTTGACAACCTTGACCCGGGTGTGGTTACCGATCACTTCATCGCGATGCTTGAGCGCACCAATCCGGCGAATATCCAGCCGCACCGTGGAATAGAATTTAAGGGCATTGCCCCCGGTCGTGGTCTCCGGGCTGCCATACATGACACCGATTTTCATGCGAATCTGGTTGGTAAAGATGACCAATGTACCCGCTTTGGAAATCGAGCTGGTCAGTTTGCGCATGGCCTGGCTCATCAAGCGGGCCTGAAGACCTGGCAGGCTGTCGCCCATATCCCCTTCCAGTTCAGCACGAGGGGTAAGCGCGGCCACCGAGTCCACCACCACAATATCCACCGCACCGGAACGAATGAGGGTGTCCGCGATCTCCAGTGCCTCTTCGCCATTGCTGGGCTGTGAGATCAGCAACTCGTTGATATTCACCCCCAGCTTGGCCGCATAGGCAGGGTCAAGTGCGTGTTCTGTGTCAATAAAAGCGGCCACACCGCCATTGCGCTGGCATTCGGCAACCGTATGCAAGGTCAAGGTAGTTTTACCCGAGGATTCCGGGCCATAAATTTCAACAACCCGACCCTTGGGCAAACCGCCCACGCCCAGGGCAATATCCAAGCCGATGGAGCCTGTTGATATGGACTTGATGTCCAGACTGTCTTTTTGGCCAAGTTTCATGACAGAGCCTTTACCAAAGGCCCGGTCAATCTGGCTTAATGCTGCTTCGAGTGCTTTTTGCTTGTCCACGTTTTCTTTTTCCACAAGTTTCAAAGATGCCTTGGCCATTGAATGCTCCATATGTTGAGTGCCCTTATCTGGACTTTCTCACTCTATGTACCGCATTTGTTCCAAGAACACAATAGGAACATTTATTTTCTTTTCCGGCGATCTTTTTGGCTGTAATTAATCAGGAACTGAGTTCCTCCTTCACCTTTTCTGCCAATTGTTTGAGCGAAAATGGCTTTGGCAGGAAGCTGATTTCTGCATCCTTGCTGAGGGTATCGGAAAACTCTTCCTGCGCGAAGCCAGATATAAACACGATTCGCGCATCCTTCAGATAGGGTCTGGCCTCTTCCAACAGCCGCGGGCCGTCCATGCCCGGCATGACCACATCAGAAATCATCAGATCTATCTTGCCGGCATTTTCCCTGGCAATTTCCAATGCCTCTTCACCATCGGCTGCCTCCAGTACATCATAGCCACGGTTGACCAGAATCTTGACTGCAATGCTGCGTACCGAATCTTCATCCTCCACAAACAGTATCCGGCCACGACCGGCCAGATCCTTGGGCTTTCTTTCCTTGGGCGCACTAGGAGCGACAGTCGCTTTTTCTTCATCAACGGCATCCTGACATTCCGGCAGCCAGATCTGAAAGTTTGTGCCCTCCCCCGGCACGCTGATCGGATGCAGATACCCACCAGATTGTTTGATAATGCCCTGTACATTGGCCAGGCCCAATCCGGTCCCCTTGCCCATATCCTTGGTGGTAAAAAATGGCTCAAAAATCCGGGCAAGGGTTTCCTCGTCCATGCCGGTACCGGTATCCACCACTTCGATCAACGCCCACGCCCCTTCGGGCGGGGTGGCATCACCAATCACGTCGGCGGGGATGGTTTCCTGGCGCGAGGTGCGGATAACCAATTGACCACCACCGGCCTCCATCATGGCATCGCGGGCATTGGTGGCCAGGTTCATCACCGCCATCTCTATCTGCCCCTTATCAGCCCGCACCACCGGCAGGTCGCGCCCCAGCACCACCTCCAGAGGAATGCTTTCATGCATCATACGGCGCAACATATGGGTAAAATCATTCAACACGGTAGAAAGATTAAGCGGCACCAGACGCACGGTTTTCTTGCGCGAAAACGTCAACAGATTGTCGACCAGGGCCGCAGCCCGCAGACCATCTTCATTGATTTTCTGCAAACCCGGATAAGATGGGTCGCCGACCATATGGTGCGATAACAGATTATCGCAATTCATCCGAATGGCCGTCAGTACATTATTCAGATCATGGGCAACGCCGCCGGCCAATTGTCCAATCGCCTGCATTTTTTGCGCCTGAAACAGGTCCGTTTCCATGGCCTTCCATGAAGACATATCAATGACATAGGCGATGGAGCGACCGGCATGGTCAGGGGCAATATATATGTGAACTGCCTTTTCGTCCGGCCCGTTCAGCGAGAGATCAAACGGTCCACCCCCGCTGTCATCAATATTCAACAGCGCATCGCGCCCAGCACCGTCTTCTGAAAATAATCCCAGAAATGCCGCCCCCGGCGTGGCTTTGCCTTTGGTCATTTCAATCAAGGCCGGATTGGCATCTTCAATAATGGCGGTAGCCGCATCGGCAACATCCAGCCGCGCCACCCCAAAGGGAGCTGCGATAAACATTTCATCCAGTGTACGCCCGATGGCATGTGGACTGGCCGTTTCAACCCGGGCAATGCCGATCGGTGCCTGACCCCGCCCGCCCCCAAAAACTACAGAGCGCGAATGCGCCCCTTTTGGCTCTTCAGGCCAGTTGGTTACCACCACCGCAGGGGTTTCAATGCCATCTCTGGTTTTCAGGTTTACCTCAATACGGCTGGAATTTTTACCCTTGCGGTTCAACAACCGGGCGGCCTCTATTGGAGCAAAGCTTTGAACCGATGGCGGCGGAGCATCATCAGCAATACCCAGCCATTCCCTCAGCGTGCTGTTCATATAGCTGATACGACCTTTTTTATCTGCGGAAAAAAAGCCAACCGGTGCTTCGTCAAGTAGTGGCAAACCGCTTTGCAATACCGGCACATCCGCATTTTCAACGTTCTGCGCATCCCGGCAAACCATCCGCCAGAGCGCCCCTCCAGCGGGCAGAGGCACCACATGCACATCCAGCTCGCACATGCCCTGTCCATTCTCAAAGGCGGGCAGGCGTTCAAAGGCTGCCTCTCCGGTGCGGGCGGCGCGGGCCAGGCGGAAGGTTATCGCCGACAGTCCCGGATGGGCACCCACCAGACGTTCAAAAGGTACCGGGCGAATGCTCTGACCCATTTCCTCGGCCGCTTCGGTCAAGGTACGGTAGGCGGCATTGGCGTAAATCGGCTCGCCCTGGCGCCCCGTGATCAACACCGGCTCGGGGGATACCTCCAGCGCACCCAGCGCGAAAGGTGGATCCTGTTTGATTTGCCGGATACCACCAGGGGCATATTGGCGC
Organism: Robiginitomaculum sp.; assembly: GCA_015485335.1. Classification (GTDB taxonomy): domain Bacteria; phylum Pseudomonadota; class Alphaproteobacteria; order Caulobacterales; family Maricaulaceae; genus Robiginitomaculum_B. The sequence continues at coordinate 5,022 of WFTT01000132.1, read as the reverse complement.
GAGGCCAGATTACCTGCGGCCATGGCATACATCACTACAAACAGGACCGCCGCGATACCAAAGGTCAGCACAAAGGCCGCCGGGCCGCTTTCGTCAGGCAGGATGAGCGCAATGATCACCGCAAAGGTCGCCAGAATAATGGCCCCCCACAAAATGGATCGTGACAGGGTCAGAGGCTTTATCATTTGAGCCATGGACTGAAAAATTCCACCCTCGGCTTCTTTAAGCGACACTTTGGCTTCCCCTGGCATGTTCGGCTCCCTTGTCCGGGTGGGCACCCGGTATTTTGTTTGGCCAGCGAATCACAGGTTCCGCCAGCATGCAAGATTTATCGGCGACGGCGTTCGGCCAGGCCCATCACATACCCGATCACCTTGGCCACCGCCTTGAAATGTTCGGTCTTGATTTCATGATCCACTTCGGTGGTTGCAAAAAGCGCCCGCGCCAAGGGCGGGTCGACCACCACCGGCACATTGGCCTCTTCGGCAACATCCCGAATACGCAGGGCCAGATCATCCATCCCCTTAGCCACACAGACCGGGGCAACGCTTTCCCCCTGCTCGTACCGCAAGGCAACGGCATAGTGGGTCGGGTTCATGATCACCACGCTGGCTTCGGGCACCGCCTGCATCATACGCTGGCGGGAACGCTCTGCCCGGATCTGGCGCAATCGGGCGCGCACATGGGGGTCACCCTCGGTGTTTTTCAGCTCGTCCTTCACGTCTTTATGCGACATGCGCATACGCTTTAAAAAGCTCTGACGCTGAAAGGCATAATCAGCAATGGCCACCAAGGTAAACACCGACAAGGCCGCCAGCATCAGCGAGATCGAAGCTTCGCGGATCACCGGGAACAGGGCCTCAAGATCCAGATAAGGCAGACTGACCAGGGTTTCTCGCCGCGGCCACACCACCGCAAAAGCAGCAATGCCCACCAGACCCATTTTAGCCAGCCCTTTGAAAAAATTAGCCAAAGCCTGCATACCAAAAATGCGCTTGGCCCCCTCAATGGGCGATAGCTTGGATAGTTTGGGGGCCACTTTGTCAGGGGCCCATAAAAGACCAACCTGCAACACATGACCCGATACCCCCGCCACCATCAACATGGCCAGAATCATGCCCAGTCCCAGCAATACCCGCACCGACGCATCGGCGGCCAGGGTCTGTACACTGGCACTGGTAATGACAAACTGAGAGGCAAGCTCGAAATAACTGCGCAGCCAGGTACTGAAATATCGGGCCGTCGGGCCTGAAAACGCCGCTATAACCAACGTGATAGAGGCCAGCAACAACCAGGACGGAATTTCCTGGGATTTGGCCACATCGCCCTTTTTGCGCGCATCCAACAGTTTCTGTGGGGTGGCGTCTTCGGTCTTCTGGCTCTGGTCCTGATCGTCTGCCATTAATTCATACTTTGTGCAAAGTGTTCAATATGTTGAAGCCATACATTCAGGATTGACCCCAGACTGATGGCAAAAATGGACAACCCCGCAAACACATTTAACGGCATGGCCACAAAGAATATCTGTACCTGTGGCATGAGTCGTGAAAGCACACCAAGCGCCAGATAGAAAACCAGTCCAAAGGCAATCAATGGTGCCGCCATTTGCATCCCCACCCGAAAGGATTGGGCCACCACCTGTGTACCCAATTGTGCCACATCACCAAGGTCGGGAATACTGCCGGCGGGAATAATGGAATAAGAACCAACAATCCCTGTCAGAAAAATATGGTGCAGGCCCGTGACAAAAACCAAGGTAACGGCCACCAGGTTTAAAAAGGTTGCCATAACCGCGCCTTGCTGTCCCTGTGTTGGGTCAAAGGATTGCGCAAACGCCAGCCCGGATTGCATACCCGCTACCTGACCGGCCACCAGCAGGGCACTCATCATCAGTCTGGACAGCGCGCCAAAATACAATCCAATCAACACCTCCTGTATAATTAACCCACCCAATTCAAAGGGTTGCTCTGGCATTGGCGGCATGCTGCGCCCGACAATGCTGCCTACAATCAGGGCAACCATCAGCGCCAACCCCAACCGCACCCGGGCCGGCACCCCCACTTCGCCAATACCGGGCAATAACATCATGATGGCCCCAACGCGGGAAAACACCAGCGCGATGGTAAAAATAGAAGCAGGAAGGGTCAGCAGGTCCACGATTACATGGCCGATACGCGATCAGCCACATGGGTCATAAAGCCCCCCAGCAGCGCCCCCATGAGTGGCATAAACACCAACAGGGCAATAAAAATTGCCACAATTTTTGGCACAAACACCAGGGTCATTTCCTGCACCTGAGTTAGCGCCTGCAACAGGGCAATTCCCAGACCAACCGCCAGGCCGACCAACATGATCGGACCCGACATTTGCAGCACCAGCCAGATGGCTTCGCGGGCAATATCCAGAACTTCAGAGCCGTTCATGGGCCTCTCCCTGCCTGCCTGTTCAAACCGGCTTCAACTCGACACCCAAGAGTGCTCTCGTTATGGTTAACAAAACCTAACCGGGCATGGGTCCAGGTTGGGAAATATAACGCCTTCATCATTAACTGAGAGACACCCTCATGCGCATTAAAACCCTGGCCTCCGGCGCCGCCCTGCTTGCTCTTTTAACGGCCTGCACAGCCCCGGCAGAACGTCCAAATGGATCACAACCCTCTGAAAATGTTACAGCTTCTGAACAAACAGAATCCCAGCGGCTAAATACCTGGTTCCAGGAAAAGTTTGAACAATCCCTGTCCCGCTCCCCCATGCTGAAAACCTATCTGGGCATCAAGGATGCCGATTATGGCAAATGGGATGATCCTTCCCCGGCCTTTGCGCAAAAAGAACACGCCATCATGCTAGCCAATTATGCCCAGCGCCACGCCAAGTTTGATTATGACAAGCTGGACCAAGATGCCCAATTATCCTGGCGGCTGGCCGATTACAACCATGATCGCGAGGTCGCGTCCTGGCCGTTTCACGATTATGGCTATATTTTCAATCAGATGTTCGGGGCGCACGCCTCCATTCCCGCGTTTCTCATCAATCAGCACCAGATCAAAACCCCGGGCCATGCCGACGCCTATATTGCTCGTCTGAACGGCATTAAAGATTATTTGGGGGGCCAGACCACCAACGCCAAAATGCGTTTTGAAAAAGGCATTTACCCGCCTAAATTTGTCTATGCACGGGTGCTGGATGCCTCGCAAAAACTGATCAAGGGTGCGCCCTTTGATGATGGCCCCGACAGCGCCATCCTAGCCGATTTCAAGGGCAAGGTGGATAAGTTAAATCTGGCCGAGGATAAAAAGGCAGATCTGATTGCGCGGGCCAAAGCGGCCATGCTGGCCAGCATGGCCCCGGCCTATGCCGCCATGATCACCGAAATGCAGCGCCAGCAAGGCCTGGCCGATGATCAGGACGGGGCCTGGAAATTGCCAGACGGGGCGGCCTATTACAAAGACCGGCTGGCCGCCATGACCACCACCGACATGACCGCCGAACAGATCCACAATCTGGGCCTTTCCGAAGTGGAACGCATCCATAATGAAATGCGCACCATCATGAAAGCCGTTGGTTTTAAAGGTGATTTGCCCGCTTTTTTTGTCTTCATGCGTGAAGACCCACAATTCTATTATCCCGATACCGATGAGGGCCGCGCCGCCTATCTGGCCAAGGCCGTCAAGATTATCGACACCATGCGCGGCCGTCTGGACGAAATTTTTATCTCCAAACCCAAGGCCGACATTATTGTCAAAGCGGTAGAGCCGTTTCGTGAAGCCACGGCGGGCAAGGCCTTCTACCAGCGCCCCTCGCTGGATGGCTCGCGCCCCGGGACCTATTACGCCAATCTTTACCGCATGGAGAGCATGCCCACCTATCAGATGGAGGCTCTGGCTTATCACGAAGGCATTCCCGGCCACCATATGCAGGGTTCCATCGCACAAGAGATTGAAAATATTCCCATGTTTCGCAAGCTGGGCGGCTATACCGCCTATAGCGAAGGCTGGGGCCTGTATTCGGAATATGTTCCCAAGGAGATGGGCTTTTATGCCGATCCCTATTCCGATTTTGGCCGACTTTCCATGGAGTTATGGCGCGCCGCGCGTCTGGTGGTGGATACCGGTCTGCATGACAAGCGCTGGACCCGCCAACAGGCCATAGACTATCTGGTTGAAAACACACCCAATTCCCTGAGCGATGCCACCAATGCCATCGAGCGTTATATCGTTATGCCGGGTCAGGCCACGGCCTATAAAATCGGTATGTTGGAAATCCTGCGTCTGCGCGAACATGCCAAAGCGGAATTGGGGGATAAGTTTGATTTACGCGAATACCATGATGTGGTGCTGGCCAATGGCGCGGTGCCGCTTTCGGTACTGGCCGATCTGGTTGAAGAATGGATTGCCAAAAAGAAAGAGGGGTAGAAAGGGATAATCAGCCTCATTTAAGGGGAAAATAAGGGGCCATTTTGTCTCTTTGTTGGCTCAATAAGGGGCCAGACAGGGATAGCCGAGGGGTAAGGCTTACCCCTCATTGACCCTTGGGTTTGCTATCCTCGGCAATACTCCCTCTCCTTGGGGAGAGGGCCGGGGTGAGGGGTTTGTGAAGAAAAGGCTGTGCACTTTCTTTAAGTTCATGATCCCTCACCTTATTCCTCTCCCACCCGGGAGAGGAAAGAGAACGTATTTATGCCGGTGCCACAGCTTAAACATGGTGGATAGAAAAACCTTGTCCTACATGGGCACGATTCAAGTATGATGTTTGCATGACCCACCACCTCATCCTTCGAGGTTTTCTTCGTTCACACTTCGGAGTGAGGCCGCGCGAAGCGCCCTCGAAGGATGAAAGGTATACAGCCATAAAAAAAACCCGCCTGAACCAGTCAGACGGGGCTTTTTGAATGAAAGCAAGAAGCGTTTATTTCTTCTTCGCCGCTGGTTTTTTGGCTGCTGCCTTTTTGGGTGCGGCTTTTTTCGCAGCCGTTTTCTTGGCGGCTGCTTTGGCAGGTGCTTTTTTGGCCGGAGCCTTTTTCTGT
>WFTT01000131.1 GCA_015485335.1 Robiginitomaculum sp. | reverse complement strand
CTGGAGCCCTTGCTGGCCCGCGATGACATTGCCGACATTATGGTCAACGGAGCCAATAACGTCTTTATCGAAGTGGCGGGCAAGGTTGAAAAAACCAATGTGCGCTTTCGTGATAACGGCCAGTTGATGAATATCTGCCAGCGTATCGTCAGCCAGGTTGGCCGCCGGGTGGACGAATCCAGCCCCATTTGTGATGCCCGTCTGGCCGATGGCTCGCGGGTCAATGTCATCGCGCCGCCCCTGGCACTGGATGGCCCGACCCTGACCATTCGTAAATTTAAAAAAGAAAAACTGACCATGCAGGATCTGGTCAAGTTTGGTTCCATCTCCCCGGCTGCTGCCCGGGTATTGGGGGTGATCGGCGCCAGCCGCTGTAATGTGCTGATCTCGGGCGGTACGGGCTCTGGCAAAACCACCTTGCTGAACTGTATGACCGCCTATATCGACCCTGCAGAACGGGTGGTGACCTGTGAAGATGCCGCCGAGTTGCAATTGCAACAGCCCCATGTGGTGCGCCTAGAAACCCGCCCGGCCAATCTGGAAGGATCGGGCAAGGTCACCATGACCGATCTGGTTAGAAACTGTCTGCGTATGCGCCCCGAACGTATTATTGTGGGCGAGGTACGCGGGGCCGAGGCCTTTGATTTATTACAGGCGATGAATACCGGCCATGATGGCTCGATGGGCACGCTGCACGCCAACAGCCCGCGCGAGGCCCTTTCGCGACTGGAAAGCATGATCACCATGGGTGGGTTCAGCCTGCCATCACGCACCATTCGTGAAATGATTGCCGGGTCCATTGATGTGGTCATTCAGGCGGCCCGCCTGCGCGATGGTTCGCGGCGCATTACCCATATTTCCGAAGTGCTGGGCATGGAAGGCGATGTGATCGTTACCCAGGATATTATTGTCTATGAAATCGATGGCGAAGACGAAAACGGTAAAATCATCGGTGAACACCGCTCCACCGGCATTGCCCGGCCCGCCTTTTGGGATCGGGTTCGATATTACGGTCTGGAAAAAGAACTAGCCGAGGCTCTGGACGAGGCGGAGGCATAAATGGGCGATAGCACCATTTTTATCATCGCGGCGCTGGCCTTTATCAGCGTGGCCGGCCTGGGCTGGGTTTTTGCGGGCAATAATACCAGTCGGGCCAATTCCATCCGCCTGCGGTCCTTGAATCCACGGGACCAGATGAAGCGTGGAAAACGCAAAATTTCGGCTCTGGACCAGTCCAGCACCCGGCGCAAGCAATTACAGGAAACCTTGAAAGACCTGGATCAGCACCAAAAGGAACAACGCAAACGCACCATCACCCTGAAATCACGTATCCGCCAGGCCGGTTTCTCCTTTTCCCCCATGGCCTTTAATGTGACCACTTTGGTCATTGGCGCGGTGGTTATGCTGATCTTGTTGCTGGCAGGCCAGTCGCCTTTGATTGCCCTGGCTTTTGCGTTTGGGGCCGGTTTTGGGTTGCCCCGCTGGTTTTTGGGCTTTGTGCGCAAACGCCGGATCAAGAAGTTCAGCCTGGAATTTGGCAATGCTATCGACATTATTGTCCGTGGCATCAAATCCGGTCTGCCCCTGAATGAATGCCTGAAAATCATTGCCAGCGAGGCCCCGGCCCCAGTTGGTCCCGAGTTTAAAAAACTGATCGAGGGCATGGCCGTCGGAGTGGAGCTGGGCCATGGCCTGGACAAAATGTATGAACGCATGCCCCTGTCCGAGCTGAACTTTTTTGCCATTGTACTGACCATACAGCAAAAAACCGGTGGCAATCTGGCCGAAGCCTTGAGCAATCTTTCCACCGTATTGCGGGCCCGCAAAATGATGCGCGAAAAAATCGGCGCCCTGTCCTCCGAGGCCAAGGCCTCGTCAGGAATTATCGGCTCATTGCCGCCTTTGGTGATGGGCATCGTTTATCTGACCACCCCGGCCTATATGAGCCTGATGTTTACCGAGGATCTTGGCCGACTGATGCTGGCCGGAGCGGGGATCTGGATGGGGCTGGGCATTTTTGTGATGAGCCGCATGATCGCCTTTGATTTTTAAGGGAGGGTCACAAGGGATATAATGGAAAAACTGATCAACACCCTCACCGATCCGCAAATGGTGGTTTCCCTGCTGGCGGCCATTGCTGTCTTTACCACCGTGGTAACCTTGGTATCTCCCCTGCTGGTCGGGAATAAATTTGCCGGGCGGCTGAAATCCGTATCCAACCGGCGGGAACAATTGCGCAAGCAAAGCCGCGCCGCACTGGAGAAAAAACAGGCCAATATTCGCGGCGAATCCAAAGGCTTCATTACCGATGTGGTGGCCAAGCTAAACCTGCAAAAATTGTTGGAAGACAGCGGCCTGCAAACCAAGCTGATGCAGGCGGGCCTGCGCGGCCAGGGGCCGGTAGTGACCTTTTATTTCCTACGCATGGTCATGCCCATTGTGCTGTTCGGGCTGGGCGCCTTGTATCTGTTTTTTCTCAATGACATGGGCAAACCGCCCATAACCCGCCTGGCCATGGCGCTGGGACTGGCGCTGGTGGGCTATTACGCGCCGGCGATTTATCTGTCCAACGTGGCGCAAAAGCGCCGCGAATCCATTATGCGGGCCTTTCCCGATGCGCTGGATTTGCTCCTTATCTGTGTGGAGGCGGGCATGTCGATCGAAGCCGCCTTTCAGAAGGTGGCCGCCGAAATTGGCTCCAGCTCCATCGAGCTGGCCGAGGAAATGTCGCTCACCACCGCCGAGCTGAGCTATCTGGGCGAACGGCGACAGGCCTATGAAAATCTGGCCATGCGCACCAATCATCCCGGGGTCAAGGCCGTGGCTACCTCGCTGATCCAGGCCGAACGCTATGGCACCCCTTTGGGGGCCTCTTTGCGTGTCATGGCCAAGGAAAACCGCGATATGCGTATGGCCCAGGCTGAAAAAAAGGCCGCCGCCCTGCCGGCAAAACTGACCGTGCCGATGATTGTTTTCTTTCTGCCGGTTTTGTTTGTGGTCATTCTTGGCCCGGCCATCATCCGGTTTCAGCATATGGGTCAATAAGCCGGATTTTCCCCTTAATCGCAAGATTTACATTTGAAACCGGGCAAGAATTCCGGCATCCTTTTACCCATGGCACTTTCGTGTGTGCATCCGTGAATGAAAGAAATGGCCGTTAACGAATGTCTTTGAACTTCCCTGTCATCCTTGGACTGGTCCTGGGTGCCATCATGGCCTATCTGGTCACCAGCCTGGTGATGAAATGGCGGGTGCTGGACCATCCCAATGATCGCTCCATGCACAGCATATCCACCCCCAAGGCCGGCGGGCTGGGGATTATGGCAGGGGTTTTGGTTACCCTGTCCATTGCGGCGCTGGACCCGACACTGGGCGTGCTGTCCCCTTCTGTTATTGCCCTGATTGCCCTGGCCCTGGTAACCGGATTATTGGGCTTGTATGACGATCTGTATGACCTGCCGGCAAAACTCAAGTTTCTGATTTTGGCGGCCCTGTCCCTTGGGGCGACCTATTATCTGGCCCCGGTACAATCCTTTGCCCTGGATCATACACAGATCACCCTGCCCTTTTGGGTGGCCCTTGGGGGCACGGCCCTGTGGATTTTTGTGCTTAGCAATGCAGCCAATTTCATGGATGGGGCCGATGGCCTGATTACCAGCAGCAGCATTGCGGCGGCCGCCTTTATGGCTCTGTTGGCCATGGCAGCCGGCAACAGCATGGCGATATTGATGGCGCTGGCCATACTGCTTGCCCTGGTCGGTTTTTTGCCCCTGAACCTGCCGTCGGCCCGTATATTTCTGGGCGATACCGGGGCGTTGTTCATCGGTTTCTGGTTTGGTGCAACGGCGCTGCTGTATATTCATAATGGTCCACCGGGGGCGGTCTATGCTGTGGTGCTGATCTTTATGCCCTGGCTGTCTGATATATTGCTGACCATGGCCTGGCGTCTGGCGCACCGCAAAAACCTGTTACAGGCCCATAATGACCATCTGTACCAATTGTCCCTGCGCCGTGGTGCCAGTCACGCCAGGGTAACCCTGGTCATGACCATACAGACCGTATTGTGCGGGGCTTTGGCCTGGCTTTTTCGGGCCTCCGCCACCAGCGAATTACTGGCCCTGGCCGCCGTGGCAGTATTGGCCATCATCATACACTGGTGGGCGCGAGCACTGTTTGCCGCCAGCCAGAGTGACGCTAATCCAGCGTACGTCGATAGCGAAGCAAGGCCAGAGCACTGATCACCACAATCAGAGCAATCAGCGGCCAGATATCAGCAATCAGGTCAAAGCGGGTCGATCCTTTGAGCATAATGCCCCGCACCAGCCGCATGTAATGGGTGGCGGGCAACACCTCGCCTATGGCCTGTGCCCAGCCCGGCATGCCCCGAAACGGAAACATAAAGCCCGACAGCAGAATTTGTGGCAACAACAGAAACACCATCATCTGCATGGCCTGCATTTGTGTGCGCGCCACCGTTGAGAACAAAAATCCGATCAGCAGGTTGGCAACAATGTAAAGTGTGGAAACCCAGAAAAACAAAAGCCGGGATCCCTCAAAAGGTATGTCAAACAGCATTTGCCCGGCATTCAGTACCACAATAATCTGGATATAGCCCACCAGCACATAGGGCAGCACCTTGCCGATCATCACCTCCAGCGGTCGCGCCGGCATGGCCAACAGATTTTCCATGGTGCCGCGCTCGGTCTCCCGGGTTAGCGCCACCGCGGTCATCAGGGTCATGGTCATGGTCAGGATAATGCCCAGCAAGCCGGGAATGATATTGTACTGGGTGATGCCCGCCGGGTTGTAACGCCGTTGCAACACCACATCGACCGGCGGTGGTCCGGTGGCCAGACCGGCCAGCGCGCTGGAGAATTCGCGGGCCAGGCCGGTATTGATGATCTCGCCCGCCGCCGCCAGCGCCCCCGAGGCCGCCGATGGATCGGTGGCATCGGCAATGATGAGCATTTGCGGGCGCCCCCCCCGGGCAATATCGCGACCAAAATGTTCGGGGATTTCAAAAATAAAATTGATCTGGCCCGCCAGCATGGCCTTTTCGGCCTCTTCGGGGGTTTGCGGCGCCATGACAAAATCCACATAGGTGGAATTGGCAAAGGCGGTGACCACCGCTCTGGAAAAGGCTGAATGATCCCGGTCAATAATGGCCGATGGCAAATGCCGCGGGTCGGAATTAATGGCAAAGGAAAATAAAATCAGTTGCAAAATCGGGATGCCGATCATCATGGCAAACGTCATGCGATCGCGCCGCATCTGAATAAATTCCTTGGTCAGGATGGCGCTGATCCGGGCAAGAGAATAACCGCTTTTCATGCGAAATTATCCTTCACTTCTTTCATCAGATGAATGAAGGCTTCTTCCAGCCCGCTGGTGATCGGGGTCCAGACCAGTTCCTTGTGATCACGCCAGGGGGCGATGGCGGCTTCCAGCGCGATCTGATCCGGGCCACTGACATGCAATGACGTGCCAAAGCGCGCCACCTGTTCAACCCCGGGTGTGGCTTTCAGGGCCTTGGAAAGGGCACCCAGGCCCGGCCCTTCGACCTTCCAGGTGCTCAGGCCGATCTTGCTGGCAATCTCGCCAGACGGCCCATCGATCAGTTTTTTTCCATAGGCGATATAGGCGATAAAATCACATTGAACCGCCTCGTCCATATAATGGGTGCTGACCAATATGGTTACGCCCTGATCAGACAGGTCGTGAATGGTTTCCCAGAACTCGCGCCGGGCCTTGGGGTCCACCCCGGCGGTTGGCTCGTCCAGCAGCAAGAGTTTTGGCTCGTGCAGCATACAGGCCGACAAGGCCAAGCGCTGTTTCCAGCCCCCGGACAATGTGCCGGCCAACTGGTTTTTACGTTCATAAAGCCCCAGTGACTTTAACGCCCTCTTCACGCGGTCTTTTCGGTTATCCAGACCATACATGCGGGCCACAAAATCCAGATTTTCGGCAATGGTGAGATCTTCCCACAGCGAAAAGCGCTGGGTCATATAACCGACCTGGGTTTTGATGCGGTCCGATTGTTCGATAACGTCCCAGCCCAGACAGGTGCCCGCCCCCCCCTCGGGCTTTAACAAGCCGCATATCATGCGCAGGGTGGTGGTTTTGCCCGATCCGTTTGGGCCCAAAAACCCATAAACCGCGCCCTTTGGCACCAGCAGATCAAAATGATCGACCACCGTGCGCTGACCATAGATTTTGGTCAGGCCACGCACATCAATCACCGGCGTTTGTTCGGCACGAGTACTTTGCGGGGTCATGGCAGGGTGACCAGCACCGGCTGGCCCGGATGAAAACGGGTTGGATCATCGGGCAGCACCTCGGCCATAAAGACCAGCTTTTGGCGTTCTTTTTCCGTAAAAATTACCGGTGGGGTAAATTCGGCCCCCTGGGCAATAAAGATTATGCGTCCACCACGCGTTTCTTCACACCCATCACAGGTGAGCTGCACAGACTGGCCAAGTTTGATGTTGCCCAGTTTTCTCTCGGGAATAAAAAACCGTATGCGCAATTGCGCCGGTGGTAACAGCGTTAACACCGGTTGCGACGGACCGGCAATTTCGCCCACCCGCCGGATCAGGCTTTGCACAGACCCGGCCATGGGGGCCAGCACCTGCAGATCATTCAGTGCCTTCTCAGACTGGGCCACCAATGCCTCTTGCCTACGCACCTCTTCGGCGGCCGCGTCAATGGTGTCCTTGCGTGCCGGGGCACGGATCAATGCCAGTCTTGCCTCTTCGGCGCGTACCGCGGCCTGGGCCTGAGACAATGCCGCCGTGTCCCGGTCCAGCCGGGACTGGGGGGCCTGTCCCTTGGCCACCAGTTCTTTGGAACGGGTATAGTTTTCCTGCGCCAGTTTCAGGGCGGCGCGGGCCTGGGCAACGTTTTGTCGTGCCGCGGCGATGTTTTCCTTGCGGCCACCGGCGCGCAGATCAGCCAACCGGGCACGGGCCGCCGCCAGAGCGGCCATGGCCTGATCCAGACGTGATTTTGCCGTGCCATCATCCAGCGAAAACAGGGGCGCACCCGACGCCACCTGATCGCCCTCTTCCACCATGACAGAGGTAAGCGGTCCTAAGGTACGCGGGGCCAGATATAACAGCCGCGCCTCTGCATACCCCTGATAGGACTGGCCAGTTTGGCCGTTTGTATCGGTTGGCGAACAGGCTCCCAACAAACCGGCAATGAATATGGCAAGGGGTATAAACAGGCGGGTCATGGACTGACCTCCGGGGATTTGGGGTTCAAGGCCCCGTTCAAAAAAATATCAAGATGCAGATCAATCAGTGCCCGGCTGTCCAATGGCGGATCACTGGGCTGGGCAAAAATACCACTCCAGACAATTTGCATCATCATCGGGGCCACCAACAAACGGGCTGCATGGGCGGGGTTAAGCGGGCGAAACTCACCAGACTTAACGCCGCGGGCAATCAGATCGGCAATAGCCCCCAGGCCAACATCAATCACATGAGCACGATACAGCCGTGCCAGTTCAGGAAACTGTCCAGCCTCGGTAATCACCAATAAAGGCACTGCCCCGGTTTTGGGATCGCTGATCCGCTTGGCGGCAAAGGATAACATGGCCCGCAAAGGCGCCGTCACCGGCCCTTGTTGAATATTATCGGCCATCATCTTTAATTGGGCCGCCACCGGAGCCATGGCCCGGTCAATCAGAGCCTCCAGCAAAGCATATTTGCTTTCGAAATAGAGATAAATCGTCCCCTTGGAGATGCCGGCCTTTTGTGCAATTTCGTCCATGCGCGCCGCGCCAAAGCCCCGGTTGCGAAACACCGACAGAGCCGCATCCAGAATTTGCCCGGGGCGTTCTTCGGGCTGGCGCTGCCAGCGCGGTGATGATGACGAAGACGGTGTAATTTTTCCCATCAACCCGATTTTCCCTTGGAAGATAGAATGATATCCATGTATATAACTGACTGGTCAGTTATTTTCAAGAGGCGGGCAACCCCGCCCTATAGAAACCCAGAAAACAGGTTATCCGGCTTGCTCAGATGGACAGTTAAAATCGTGGCAACCGCTTTTACACTGGATGATCAATGCACATACATGCGCCAGCCGAGGGTCAGGCCCGCTCTATTTTGCCAGCATAACAGCCGCGTGTGGCATTATGGGCATGGATACAGAACACCGCCGGGTCTTCCAGTAAACGCGTAATGGTCGGGACCAGCGCATCGCCCTGGGCAAGGGCGGCCCCCACCATCATGCCCAAGGCATCAAAGGCCCGCAGCGACAGCATCCGGGTTTGCATAACTTCGGGAATTTCATTTTCACCTACATAACGCTCTTGCGCGCCCTCTCGCACAAAAATCGCATGAGAAGCCCGATAAGGTGAGGGTGCCGGTTGGCTGAAATGGTTCAGCAATAACAGGCTTTCACCTGGCCTGGCCTCGCGCATTTCAATACGATCTGGAAAACCGGGGCATGCATCCGCAATCATACGCCGCACCCCGTGCGCTGCTAATTCCTGATCCGAAAGTCCATAAAGATGCACAAAAGGCTTGGCGCAAAGCCCGGTAATGACAAAACCCATAAAGCCCTCCCGTTATAATGGGAAAAGCCTAGGGTGCCTTTGAGTCGTGGCATTATCCACCCGATAATTGCGCATTGGTACGTAGAGGAAAGGCAGATCTTATGACAGACCCAGTTCTACCGATTTCACCCAGAATTGCGGATTGGTTTTTTGCAGATCTTGTGCCAAAGACCGGGCGGTACTGGCATCCCTGACCAGCGCCACACAGCTCGCCCCCGATCCACACAGACGTGCCAGCCGGGTCTGTGGTTGGGCCTCCAGCATAGACAGCAAGGCCGCAATGCGCGGTTCCAGCGCACAGGCCGCCGCAGACAGGGAATTTTCAAATCTCTGTAATTGCAATATCGCGCCCTCAACATCATTGGCGCTGGCAGGTGATTTTCCAGACAATGGCACCCCGTGGTCCATCTCATCAAAGCGAAAGAACACCGCCCCCGTGGAGACGGCAAAGCCGGGGTTGACCAGCACACCATGCAAGACCGGCCAGTCCTTTATATCCTGTAACACCTCGCCGCGCCCGCACATAAACCGGGTTCGACTTTGCACACAGACCGGCACATCGGCCCCCAGGGGCCGGCCAATGTTCTCCAGATCTATCTCCGAAAGCCCACAACCCCAAAGGCGGTTCAGGCCGCGCAAGGTCGCCGCCGCATCGGCAGAACCACCGCCTATGCCCGAGGCAATGGGCAAAGCCTTGTGCAGGGTGATGGCCGCGCCTTTTTGATAACCGGTGGCCTTTTTTAGGACATTGGCAGCCCGCCAAACCAGATTGTCCGTCCCCGCCCCCAGCGTTTGGCCAAACGGGCCGGTATTGGTTAAGGTCAGATCAGATGCGGCAGCAAAGCCCAGCCGGTCCCCCGCATCGGCAAACACCACCAGACTTTCCAGCGGGTGATAGCCATCATGGCCAAGGGAGCCGACCCGCAGGGTCAGATTAATCTTCGCCGGGGCAAATTCGCTAATGGCACTCAAGGTTTGGCGTTGGCGATCTCGGGCGCATCGCGCAGTCCGTTTTCCAGCTTGTCCCGGATGAGGTCAAAATCCACATCTTCATCGGGTTTCAGGCTCAGCGTGTGGCTCCACTGGAAACGTGCTTCCAGATGCCGGCCTGCCTGCCAATAGGCATCGGCCAGATGATCCGAAATGGTCGGCTCGCCCGGTTCCATTTCCACGGCGCGTTCCAGATAACGCACGGCCTGTTCATACTGGCCCAGCCGGTAATGGGCCCAGCCCAGAGAATCGATAATGTAACCGGCATTGGGACGCAGGCTGAGGGCCTTTTCAATCAGGGCAAACCCTTCATCCAGATTTTCTCCGGCATTGATATAGGTATAGCCCAGATAATTCAGCACGTCCGGCTGATCTGGCTTAATCTCCAGGGCTTTGCGAAAGGCACCAATGCTTTCGCGCCAGCGTCCCAGGCGCTCCAGCGCCGTACCACGGGCAAAATACAACTGCCAGCCGGCGCTCTTGCCCTGACGGGCAATCAGTTGCTCGTAAATCGGCAAAGCCTCTTTATATTTGTTCACCGAGCGCAAGGCATCGGCATAGGCGGTTACCAGCCGGTCATTATCGGGATTCTCTTCGGCAAGTCTGCGAAAAACGGCCAGAGCCTCATCGCGATGATCCGTGCGGAACAGAACCCGGGCACGGTTCAGATCTGCATCCAGACGATATGGTGATTTTGGCGAAATGCTGGCAAAGGCCCTTAAGGCATCTTCGGGACGTTTTTCAACTTCCATCACCCGGGCCAGCAATTGCACCGCGGCCCCATGATCAGGATTAATAAAACGGGCCATTTCCAGATAGACCAGCGATTTGTCGAAATGTGCCTGTGCTGCCAGAATTTGTGATGTCCCATAAAGGGCCTCGGCGGCCCCTTCGCTGGCATTACGTACCAGTCGGCGCGGCCGGCGTTTGCTGGGCTTACCTTCATTCAGCCGGTCCAGCGCCATTGTAGACATGGGGGCCTGAGTAAAAAAATGGCTGGCTTGTTCATATACCGCCCGGGCTTCGTCGGCACGGCCATGACGCTCCAGAAATGAGCCATAGGCATAAATCGCCCGATCCGAAATCTGGCCCGGCTCAACCGCAATCTTATAGGCGCCCTCGGCCTCGTCCATGCGATTTTCCAGATCCAGTAACAAAGCCAGTTGCAAATGCACAATACGCGCAAACACCGGGGCCTCACCGGCGCTTTTGATATATTCAAGGGCCTTGTCTGCATCCCCGGTGCCATAGGCGGCCCACCCGCGCAATAACTGTCTCACTTCACCATTAAACGGGCCGTATTTTCCGGTTTCCAGTACACCAAGCGCCGCCGCATACCGCTTTTTCCCCAGCGCATTGGTGGCAATGGCCAGACGCATCAGGTTGGCTTCGCTGTCGGTACCAAGCGCCGGAGCAGCATAATTCGCGCTGTCGGCAATCCGCCCCGCCAATAGCGCGCTTAAGAAGGCCTGTTGGCGCAACAAATCATTATCGGGTTCTTTTTCCAGCGCCGCCGCATAATAGTGCGCGGCGGCGTGCACATCATTCATGCCACTGGCAAAACGGGCGGCCAGATAATCCCCATAGGCCGATTCCGTAACCCGTTCCTCGCCCTCGTCCATCAAAGAGGTGGTCGCGCAAGATGCCAACAGGAACAGCCCCGCGGCGATCGCAAAGGAGGCGACGTTACGTTTTATAGTCCTTGGGGATTTCATATTCCTAGCCTACGCCAAACCTTCACACTCGCAAGTCATGGATACATCACATATTCGGATAATTGGGTCCGCCGGCCCCTTCAGGACAGGTCCAGGTGATATTCTGTGACGGGTCTTTGATATCACAGGTTTTGCAATGCACACAATTTTGCGCATTGATCTGGAAGCGCGGATTTTCACCCTTGTCATCATAAATGAACTCATACACCCCGGCCGGGCAATAGCGTTGCGACGGCCCGGCATATTCCGGCAGATTGACATCCACCGGGATCGATGGGTCGGCCAGTTTCAAATGCACCGGCTGATCTTCTTCATGATTGGTGAACGAAAACGACACACTGGTCAGCTTGTCAAAGGTCAGCACGCCATCGGGTTTGGGATAGGCAATGGGTTTGTGTTTGCTGGCTGGCTCAAGGGATTGGGCATCGGTTTTGCCATGGCGCAAGGTACCAAAAAAAGAAAACCCGCCGGTGATGGTATTGACCCACAAATCCGCGCCAGTCAGCGCAATGCCACCCACCCAGGTGCCAAACTTGCTCCATAGTGGCTTTGCATTACGCACGATTTTCAGCTCCCGGCGGACCGGGCTAGCCTGATAGGCCTCGCTATAACTATCCAGCACATCACCGCCGCGGCCACTTTGCACCGCGTCAAACGCCGCTTTGGCCGCCATCATGCCGGTGCGCATGGCGTTATGGCTGCCCTTGATACGTGGCAGATTCATAAAGCCCGCGGCACAACCGATCAGCGCACCGCCCGGGAAAGCCAGTTCCGGCACCGACTGGAACCCGCCCTCGGTCAGCGCCCGCGCGCCATAGGCTATGCGCTTGCCACCTTCTAAGGTTTCACAAATGGCAGGATGGGTTTTCAGGCGCTGAAACTCGTCATAAGGCGACAGGTAAGGGTTTTTGTAATTCAGGTGAACCACCATGCCCAGCGCCACATAATTATCTTCGAAATGATACATAAACGAGCCACCGCCGGTGGTATTGTCCAGTGGCCAGCCAAAGGTATGTTGCACCAGGCCTGGCTGGAAGACCTCGTCACGCACCTGCCACAGCTCTTTAATGCCGATGCCGAATTTTTGCGGATCGGAATTTTTATCCAGTTCATATTTTGCTATGATTTGCTTGGAAAGCGACCCGCGCGCGCCCTCGCCCAGCAAGACATATTTGCCGTTCAGCTCCATACCCGGCTGATAGTCTGGTTTGTGCGAGCCATCGGCGGCCACGCCAAAGACGCCGGCCACCACACCGCGCACCGCACCATCGTCATTATACAGAATTTCCGAAGCCGCCATGCCGGGATAAACCTCGACCCCCATGTTTTCCGCCTGCTCTGCCAGCCAGCGGCACAGATTGGCCAGCGAGACAATATAATTGCCGTGATTGTGGATCAGCGACGGCATGACAAACCCCGGCAGGGTGAGCGATCCGGAATGACCGAGCACCATAAAGCGATCCTTGGTCACCCGGGTGCTGACCGGCGCGCCCCGTTTTTCCCAATCGGGGAAAAGCTCGTTCAGACCACAAGGGTCCAACACCGCCCCCGAAAGGATATGCGCGCCAACCTCGGAGCCTTTTTCCAGCACCACCACCGACAATTCCTGTCCGGCATCTTGTGCCAGTTGTTTAAGGTGAATGGCCGCGCTTAACCCCGCCGGACCCGCCCCGACAATGACCACATCAAAATCCATGGCTTCGCGCGTCATTTCCTGATCACTCATATCGGCCCTCGCTTTAATCGGTTTTTCTTCTCTTAACCGACCCTTGCTCCTAGGGCCATAGCTTTGATGTCTCACTGGTGCAAGATCGTGCATTTGTACAAAAAATACCCTAAACTGCCCCGGAAAGGCATGGTGATGAGCGATCCGGTTAAAAGACCCGATAGTAT
>WFTT01000130.1 GCA_015485335.1 Robiginitomaculum sp. | reverse complement strand
CTATTGCCCGCAAAACCTTAGCGGCAAAGCCGATGCACAGACCCGCGCCATCGCCCATGCACTGGCGAAGATGATCCCTTCCCCTTGACGGCGCGGTCAAAAACGCCTCTTTAACCCCGGGCCAGATGACAGGGCGATCGCGGTGCGGCAACGCATCGAGGAAAGTCCGGGCTTCACGAAGACAGGGTGCCGGGTAACGCCCGGCGGGAGCGATCCCAGGGAAAGCGCCACAGAAAGCAAACCGCCAAATCCTCGCGGATTTGGTAAGGGTGAAAGGGTGCGGTAAGAGCGCACCGCCTTTGCAGCAATGTGAAGGGCACGGCAAGCCCCACCCGAAGCAAGACCAAATAGGGATGGCACACGGCATGTCTTTGCGCCGCCATCCGGGTCGGTCGCGCGAGGTGTCTGGTAACAGGCATCCCAGAGGAATGATCGTCGCCTTTGACGCTTGCGCCAAAGGATACAGAACCCGGCTTACACGTCATCTGGCCCACTTCTAGTGTCCTACCGCCTATCAGCTACTTGAGGACGGTTTTGTTTCCGCTGCGCGAGAAATTAATAGCGTCCCACATGTTTCGACAGGCTCAACATGAGGGAATGAAGATGACGCCCAACATACCCGCAATCGTCACCCCGGCGTAGGCCGGGGGCAGACTCTGAGGTGTCCAAAGGAATGGCACTTCTCCTCTAGGGTTCCCGGAAAGGCGAATGTCTTATCAGGGATCCAGACAGCATTTCAATTTACCCTGGACCCCGGGTCTACGCCCGGGGGCCCTGTGGTTTTAGGCTAAAGAAAAGCCCCCTAATGCGCGACGTCCCAGTTTAGCCCAGCGCCGCTGTCCACCACTAGTGGCACGGAGAGTTCCAGCGTTGGGGCGCAGGCGTTTTCCATTATATCGCCGGCTAACGCCGCGAGGTCATCAGCCTGATCCTCGCGCACCTCGAACACCAGTTCATCATGCACTTGCAAGAGCATGCGCGCATCAAGGCCGGAGCTGGCCAGCGCGTCCGGCATGCGGATCATGGCGCGGCGCATAATGTCGGCGGCACTACCCTGAATGGGAGCATTGATGGCCTGTCGCTCGGCAAAGGAACGCCGGGCCGGGTTCTTGTCATTTATGCCGGGCACGGTGCAATGGCGGCCAAACAGGGTTTTGACAAACCCGGCAGCGCGGGCCTCTTCCTTGGCGGCCTCCATATAATCGGCAATGCCCGGGAATTTCTCAAAATAAGCCTTGATATAGTCTGCCGCCTCGGTACGAGAAATGCCCAATTGGTTGGCCAGCCCAAAGGCGGAAATGCCGTAAATAATACCAAAATTAATGGCCTTGGCCTGGCGTCGGACCATGGGGTCCATGCCCTCGACCGGTACACCAAACATTTCCGACGCGGTCAGCGCATGAATGTCCACGCCCTTGGCAAAGGCCTCTCGCATGGCATCAAGACGCGCAATATGGGCCAGCACCCGTAATTCAATTTGTGAGTAATCAGCGCTGAGCAACAGATAGCCCGGTTCGGCAATAAAGGCCGAGCGGATTTTGCGCCCCTCTTCGGTGCGGATCGGGATATTCATCAAATTGGGATCAGACGAGGACAGACGCCCCGTTGAGGTGGAGGCCAGCATGAAGGAGGTGTGTACCCGGCCGGTTTTGGGGTTGATGGCCTTGGCCAGCGCATCGGTATAGGTGGATTTCAGCTTTTGGAGTTGCCGCCATTTTAGCAACACTTGTGGTAATTCGTGCCCGGCCGCGGCCAGCTCGTCCAGCACTTTGGCATCAGTTTTCCAGGCCCCGGTTTTGGTTTTTTTACCGCCGGGCAGGCCCTGTTCGTCAAACAGAATTTCCCCCAATTGTTTGGGCGAGGAAAGATTAAACGATCGTCCGGCCAGGCGCTTTGCCTCGCCCTCGAATTGCGCCATGCGCTGGCCAAAATCACCCGACAATGTGCTGAGCGCCGCGCGGTCCACCTTCACCCCGGCCAATTCCATGGTGGAGAGCACCTGGGGCATGGGCCGTTCCAGCGTCTCGTAAACCGTATGCATTTTGGTTGTGGTCAGGCGCGGTTTGAGAATTTGCCACAGACGCAAGGTAATATCGGCATCTTCGGCG
>WFTT01000129.1 GCA_015485335.1 Robiginitomaculum sp. | reverse complement strand
AACAAGAACTGGTTTGTGGAAATTAAAATACTCGAAATTCATAACAACAGAAATGATCGACTTATTATCTCATCATCTCCTACAAAATCGACAGATACACGACTCCATTTTGAATGTGGCACTGCTGAAAGCACAGTAAAGAGCGTATGGGGTCAAAAAATTAAAAACAAACTCAAAAAGAGGCAATGCGGCAGTCCAGCACCAGACAGATTACGAATACTTGTTATGGATTTTTGCCTAGCCGATACTGGTTGGCCTGATTTTATATGTTGGCCAGAGATTAATAAACGCATGGCACATGCGGTTAAATTAATAGCCGGCAGTTTAGATACTCCACTCCCCTATGATGTTTTTCTACCTGCACAACTCGGGCTGAACAGTTATTTCGCCCCTGCGATCTGGTTAGACCCAAATTCAAAATTAAGACCTGAGGGAGATGCATTCCTCGAATCTGCTGGATTAGATATTTCTTTTCCTATGCAAAATGATGGGTAAGCGCCTCCCTCCCCCGTGTCACCCCGGAAATTTCGTTAGAAATTATCCGGGGCCTATATTGAATATTCACGGCACAATGGATCCTTAGATCAAGTCCGGGATGACACATTTTTGCTAAGCTATAGTCCCTACGGTTTAATTCTTCTTTCGCTGCGCTTCGCGTCGTTTCAGCCACGCCTCGGCATCGCCATAATCGGCGAATTCCCAATAGCCGTCGTGCTGGCCGCGGGTGCGGCGGGCATGTTTGATCGGGCAGAAATGCTCTTCGGTACGCCCGGCAATGGCCCGTCCCCAGGCGAGCAGGCCATTGGCATAGCCGCAATAGACACAATTGAGCTTTTGAAAGGTGTTCAGATAGGCCAGATACTGGCGATCAATGGTGATATAATCGGACCGGCGTTCCGATTTAATGCCATAAAAGAACCCCGTGGC
This sequence comes from Robiginitomaculum sp., assembly GCA_015485335.1. Classification (GTDB taxonomy): domain Bacteria; phylum Pseudomonadota; class Alphaproteobacteria; order Caulobacterales; family Maricaulaceae; genus Robiginitomaculum_B. The sequence goes on along the minus strand of WFTT01000129.1, from coordinate 13,915 downwards.
GGCCTGATAAATCGTCAGGGCTATATCCAGCAAAACCAGCGGCACAATCATGGCATAGATAAACGGCGCGCCCAGTACCGGCAGCACGCCAGCGCGAACAATATAGGCCCAGCGCCCTTCGCGCAGGGTTTTGTGATAACGCTTAACCGCATCATCAAAACGAATACGCTTGTCCTCTATAGTGTAATGCAGCGCATCGGCCCGCGCCTTGATGGCAGTATGTAATCTGGCCTCGGCGGCGCGTACGTCTTGCAATATTTTTTCAACGGGCATGACTTCATACTCCCTGTGTTTGTTTTTACTGTCTTGGTTTATTTCATACTGGCAAACGCGTCCGTCGCGCGAACCAGGGCGTCGGTTATGCCTGGCTCCATGGCGCTGTGACCGGCGTCGGGAATGATATCCAGACGGGATTTGGGCAAGGCCTTGTGCAATGCCCAGGCCCCACGCGGCGGGCAGACCGCGTCATAGCGCCCCTGCACGATGGTACAGGGTATGTGGGCAATACGATCCGCATTTTCAAGCAATTGGTTATCATGCTCAAAACAGCCACCATTCACAAAATAGGCGTTTTCAATGCGAGCAAAGGCATCAACAAAATGATCATCGTCAAAATCATCGGCACGTCCGGCCGGCCCCTTTATGGTGACCGTATCACCTTCCCAGCGGGACCAGGCCTGCGCCGCGGCTAAGCGCGCCTGTGGGTCATCCCCAAACAGGCGCTTGTGATAGGCGGCGACCATGTCGTGGCGCTCGTCTTTGGGGATTGGGGCCAAAAAATGCTCCCACGCATCGGGGAATAGCGCGCTGGCCCCTTCCTGATAGAGCCAGTCAATATCGCTTTGCCGGCACAGGAAGATGCCGCGCAGGATCAGGCCACTGACCCGTTCAGGATAGGCTTGTGCATAAGCCAGGGCCAGTGTGGAACCCCACGAGCCGCCAAACACCACCCAGCGTTCAATTTCCAAATGTTCGCGCAGACGCTCTATATCTTCGACGAGATGTTCAACCGTGTTTTCACGCAATTCGCTAAACGGTGTCGAGCGCCCACAACCGCGTTGATCAAACAACACTGCCCGCCAGCGTTTGGGGTCAAAGAACCGGCGCATATCGGGTGAACAACCGCCCCCCGGCCCGCCGTGCAGGAACACAATCGGGGCTGCATTTTTATTGCCGCACTGCTCATAATACAGTTGATGGATGGATCCTGCCGGAATTGTGCCACAATCAAATGGTGTTATGGGCGGGAACAGCCCCCGGCGTGCGTGTGTTTGATTGTCCATGGCGCAATCTCCTGTTAGGGTCATTTTAAGCCTGAGTGAAGAAAGAACTATCGTTTACCTGCACCCGGATCTAACTTTGCGTGGCCTGGGGCCGGTGACAAGTCTGTTGGAGTATATACATGCGATTGCAGGCTATGATCATAGCACTCAGCGCGGCATTTCTGGTCACAGGATGCACCACCTTTTCCCTGTCCAGAGAAGATACCATTGTCCAGCAAAACGGCACCTCCAAAAGTGCCGTTTTCCGTCGTGGCGCGATGGCCTTTCAGGACCAGTTCAGCAAAGCTGGCTGGCTGCGCGAAGAAGAAAGCAAAAGCCGCACCCGGGCCTTCATGGCAATCCTCAGCAAGGGTTGGGCCGGGGTTACGGACGACAAGAAAAAACACAATGCCAAACCCAGGGACGCCGTATCCCTGTATCTGGCACGCCTGAAGGACAGGGCCGGAGACAACCCCGCCGCCGAGGCAGAACAGTTACAGCTGGACCTTGGGGATGCCTATATTGCCATGGCCAGACTAAACGAGCTGGCAACGCCGCTGGTCGACCCAAAGGCAAACCGCTCCCCCGAAGTCATGCGCGCCGATGTGATGGTATTAGAACGGGCCTTGTTATCGGCCCGCAAGGCACAGTCCCTGTTTGAGGGCGCCAGCAAACGTCTCTCCCCTACACTGGAACTGATTGTGCGTGCCGATATTGCCGGTCAGATAGAACGCAACGCCAAAGAGATCACGCGCATGAAGGCGCTGGCTGACACCCTGAATGATCTGCGCCTGCAAGGTCACCCCATTGGCTAAGTCCTTTGTGCAGACGAACGGCGTGGATCCGCAAACCATTACCGGTTTTTTAAGCCCCGAAGAGGGCGAGGCCCTCTATCAGGCAGGCCTGCAAGGCGGCACCTTGGGACCAATTCTTGAAATCGGCAGTTATTGCGGACGTTCCACCGCCTATCTTGGCCCGGCGGCCCGCGAAACCGGCACCCTGCTTTATGCGCTGGACCATCATCGCGGGTCCGAAGAAAACCAGCCCGGATGGGAATGGCATGACCCACAGTTTTGGGATGAAGAGGCCGGCGCGCTGGACACTCTGCCCGCCTTTCGCCGCACCCTGGCCCGCACGGGCCTGGAGGATTGCGTCACCGCGCTGGTCGGTCATTCAGCCATCATTGCGCGCCATTGGAGCACGCCGCTGGGCATGGTCTTTATTGATGGTGGTCATACCATGAAGGCAGCCATGGGGGATTATCGCGGCTGGGCGACCAAAGTGCTGGCCGGCGGCATATTGGCCATTCACGATGTTTTTCCCAATCCCGAAGATGGGGGTCGCCCCCCCTTTGAGGTGTATAAAATGGCCCTTGGCTCCGGCCTGTTTGAACTGATCAGCCTTGAGCAGTCATTGGCGCTATTGCGGCGTCTGGGATAAGACGGCCACACAAAACCCGATTGGCCGGTGTAATTTCATGCATTGCATCCAGCGCCAGCACAAAGGCCGCGGCGGTCCAGCTGGGTCGTTCGTCCGGCCAGATAATCTGTTCCTCGGATTGCCAGCCCATGGCAAAGCCGCCCCGGTCATCACGCAGCGGCGCACACCAACTAAGCAGAGTTTGCGCGCGGACCACCTCGCCAATGGCAATCAGCGCCATGGCCAGCTCGGCGGTTTCGGCCACCGTAGTCCAGGGTTGTTCGGTAACACAGCGACACCCCAGGCCATGATCAATAAATTCATCGCGTCGGGCCAGTAAATGCGCCCGGGCTTCCTGGCCTTCATACAGGCCGCAAAACACCGGGTAATACCAGTCCATGGCGAAATTGCTTTTGGGGGCCCAGGTGCGGTCAAAACGCTCAGGCCGATGACGCAAGGCGGCGCCAATGCGGCGGCGGGCCTCCAGATAAATGGAGCCAGAGCGCCCCAGCGCCTGACGGATCAGGGCCGCGGCCTCCAGGCTCTTGTATATGGAGCAATTGCCCGTGCGCAGCGCATCCACATCGGCCAGCACTTCGCCCGGATCACAGGCACGCCAGGCAATTTCCCCGTGTTCCGACTGATGCGCCAGCACAAAACCCATGGCTGCCTCAACCAGCGGGGCAAAGCGTTCCAGATCGGCTCGATCCCCGCTCAGCTGATAAAGATGCCAGACGCCCAGCGCGCAATAGGCGGTAAAATTGGTATCAATCAGCGGCTTGGCCTTGCCGGCTACCAGATGGCGGTTTTGTGCATCCATGGGCACCGAAGCCCCGCACTGACCCGGCAAAGCCCCATCGGCGCGCTGAATATCACCAAGATGGGCATAGGCGGCCCGGGCGGCATCCAGATGCCCGGCCACGGCCAGCGCCATGGCGGATTCGGTATGGTTCCACGGATCAAAAATGCCCCGTTCAAGCCAGGGAATTGAACCATCGGCGCGCTGTATCTGCAAAATCCAGTCGGCACAGTGAGAGAGAGTGGCGTTAACGTCCATCATGTTCCACGCGCTCAAAATACATCACCACCGACTTCCCCATTAGCGGTGCCGCCACCGCCTCCAGCACCCGCGTCAATAACGGCCTGGAAATGATATCCCATTCCAAAAACCGCTTATAGGCGAGAATGAGCGGATGGTCATCCCGGCGCGCCCACAAGAGACATTTCAACCACCAATAGGGGGCATGAAGCCCATGGGCATAATGCTTGCCCAGATAGCGAAAACCGGTCTCTTCTATATCGCGACGCAAAACCCGAGCATCAAAAATGCGCACATGGCCACCGGGGGTGTTGTGATATTCTTCGCTTAAGTTCCAGCAAATGCGTTCTGGCCAGGCGCGCGGCACGCTCATGGCGAAAATCGCACCGGGCCTGGTCACACGGCTGATTTCAGCCAGCGCAGTTGTATAGTCCGGCAAATGCTCCAGCACTTCGGAACAGATCACCCGGTCCAGCGAGGCATCGGGCAAAGGCAGGTGCAGCGCATCGGCACAGGCCAGCCCGTAACATTGCCCCCGATCATCAGAGAAATCCGGATAGGCATCAAAGCCTTCGCGGGTGTGCAACACATCCTCGAACGACAAATCCATGCCCAGACAGGTCATGTCGGCGGCATAATACAAGCCGTGAATATGCCGCCCCTGGCCACAGCCAAGGTCCAGAACCGCCATACCATCGCACAGCGCCAGACGTTCAAAATCAATGGTGTGCATGGGTTTCCAGCGCTTTGCGATAAAGCGCCACAGCGCCCCTGGCATGACGGGGCCAGGAAAACACCTCGCGGGCCCGTGCCAGCGAGGCCTCGCCAATGGCGTTTCGTTTGGCCGGATTGAGTAACAGATCGGCCATGGCCGCGGCCAATGCCGACGCATCGCCCTTGGGCGTGATCAGGCCCGCCTCGCCAGCCACTTCGGGCAAGGCCCCGCCGGTGCTGACAATCACTGGGGCGGCGCACGCCATGGCCTCGGCCGCCGGCATGCCAAACCCTTCGAACAAGGATGGCGACACCATGATTGCCGCCTGGCAAAAGAGGCGCGCAATTTCCTCCTGGGAAATACCACCACGAAATTCGATACGATCACGCAGCCCCGCCGCGGCAATGGCATCTTTGGTGGGGCCATTGCGCAATCGGCCAATCACCACCAGCCGCAATTTGGGAAAGTCACTGGCGATCTGGGCAAAGGCCTTGATCAAGACCGGCAGGCCTTTCAGCGGCGTATCGGCGCTGGCCGTGGTGACAATCATATTTTCATCACGGCGGATATCCAGATCGGGTTTAAATATCGTTTGGTCCACCCCGTTGGGAACCACATGAAAGGATTGTGAGGGTACGCCAAAATCGCGCATGGCCGCGTTCTTGGAGGCTTCGGATACGGTCAGAATCGGGTCCAGTTTACGGGCCACCTGTGCCTGCATCCGCACAAAACGGTGCCAGCGACGGATCAGCATCCGCATCCACCAGCGCTTTTCCGATTGCAGTGCCAGTTTCAGGTCAATGCTGATCGGATGATGCAATGTGGTGACCACGGGCACGGTTTTGCGAATTTTCAACAAGGCCCGAGCCAGGGTCTGGTTATCGTGGATAACGTCATAACGCCCGGGATTATTATCCACAAAACGGCGCAAACGCCGGCCAAAGGCATAGGGCTCGCCAAAGGCCCCGGAATTATGGGACAGCCATTCGGAAACATCGGACCAGGAGGCAAAGTGTTTCGAGCGAATAGCCGCCAGGGCATTGTCTTCAGAAAACAAATCCAGCGAGGGCAGTTTGACCAGGCCAACGCCCGGCGCCAGTTCCGGGTATGGCGGGCCAGAAGCCACATCAACACTGTGACCCAGTTCCAGCAATGCCTTGCTGAGATGGCGCACATACACCCCCTGGCCACCGACATGGGGGTGCGAGCGATAACTGGCCAGCAGGATGCGCAAGGGCACATCATCACCGGCCACAGAACGGGCATCAGCACTGTTGGAGAGGTGTTTAAGCATCAAGTCGCATTCACATCAGGATCCGTGAGGGCGGACCCTAAGGGCAATGCAACGTCAGGGAAAGTAGAAAAGTGAACAGGATTCACACTTTTCATGTGGTTTTAATTATTGGCGGCTTGTGCATCCTTTTTGCCAAAATCGCCTTTGGCAATTTTTTCCCGCAACACATCAATGGCCGCCCCGATATCGCCGCCATGATTGGCAATCACCGAGGTAATTTCATTGCGTTGTTGCAGCGCCAGCCAGATACCAAAAATCTGTACATCCAGCACTTGCTGTTTGCCATTGCGGGTACGGATGCGCCAGTTCACCTTGATCGGTTCTTCAATCTGGCCACCAGAGATCACACTGGCCACCACGGAATCACCGGGTTTGCGATCTTGCGAGCCCAGAACGGTCAGCGTTTCGCCACCAAAATTACCCAGCTGTGATTCATAAACGCCGCTGGCATATTCGCGAAAAACCTGCGTAAAAGTTGCCAGTTTTTCCGGGTCCGCCCCGCGGGCATATTTACCCAGAACAAAGCGCGCCACCCGCGGCACATCGGTAACGCTGTCTACATATTCGGCAAATTTAGCCGTCTTGGCCGCCTTGTCCAGACTTTCGTCGCGCAGGATATTCAGGGCTTCATTGGCCTTGTTCTGCACAAAGGCCTCATCCTGGGGAGCCGCCAGGGCTGCCCCCGTCAAGAACAGTCCCATAAAGACTGCCAGCATCACACTTTTGATAAAGGGCATTATTCCTCATCCTCATATTCATCATAATCGGGCAGATCATCAATATTGACCTGGCCATCAGAAATGGCATTGACCCGCAATTGTTCATAGGCGCTTTTCAGGCTGGCATATTCGTCAATGCTGGCATGGCGCAAAGCCTCGACGGTATCCAGATTTGCCTCGCGAACGGTAACCCCATTGGCGCCAAAGCGTCCTGTTAAAATGGCATGGCGCCCATTAAAGCGCATATATGTAAGCGGCTCCATACCGATATCCAAAATAAACCCGGTGGTATCACGAAAATTCGATGGTCCTAAAATGGGCAGCATGACATAGGGGCCACTGCTGATGCCCCAAACGGCCAGGGTCTGGCCCATATCCTCGGTATGACCTTTGATTCCGGCGCGTTTGGCCACATCAAACAGACCGCCTATGCCCAGGGTAGAGTTAATGCCAAAGCGCGCCAGCGTTTTACCGGCGCGGCCAAATTTACCCTGTAACAGGTCATTGCCAAAAATTACCGGACTGCGCAGATTACCCAGGGCATTGCGCACCCCATCGCGCCCGGGCTTGGGCACCACATTGTGATAGGTCCGGGCCACCGGCTCGACCACCACCTTGTCGGCGGTCTTGTTAAAGGCAAAGACGCCCTTGTTCCAAACATAAAGTGGATCATCCTGCCGCGCCGAACTGGTCGTACCACAGGCGCTGGCCGCTACAGCAGCGCTGATCAGGGTAAAGGTGCGAAATGTCATTCGCATCATCGTGCTCTCCACTTTATCGCCGCCAAGCGATTACATCTATGATCTCTACAATGTGGCGTTTTAAGGTCCATTCGCCAGCCAGAGACACGCACTCATCTTTATTTCCATGTTTATGAACACAGAATGAAGCAATTTGGGGATATTCGCTGTCCCCCGCAAGACACGGTTGATCGCTTTTTTGTGAGTGTGTCTTTTTTAATGATAATGATATAAATATATCTTTATATAATGCAAAATGTTACAACCTTGAGGATTCGGGAAAAAGGACACGAAGGATGGAACAGCTAGTCACCGCTTTGCGGGCCATAGGGGAGCCAACGCGCCTGCGCATTTTATCCCTGCTGTCCCGGGGTGAACTGACAGTCAGCGAGCTGGTCAGCGTGTTGGGGCAAAGCCAGCCGCGGGTCAGCCGCCATATCAAATTACTGGCCAGTGCCGGCATTATTGAACGCCTGCCTGAAGGCACCTGGGTGTTTTACCGGCTGGCCGATCACGGACGGGGCCAGAAAATAGCCCAAAGCGTGATCTCGCTGTTTGACGACACCGATCGGGTCATGGCCCGGGATCTGGAACGCCTGGAGGCGGTCAAACATGCCCGTACCAATGCGGCCAATGCTTATTTTGCCGAAGTTGCCAAGGATTGGGCGCATATCCGTTCCCTGCATTTGTCAGAAAACAGTGTCGAGGCCGCCCTGCGCGAGGCCGCCGGCAAGCGACAATTTAAATCCATGCTGGATATCGGCACCGGGACGGGACGTATGCTGGAGGTATTTGGCGATCAGACCGAACGCGCGCTGGGCATTGATCTGTCTCATGAAATGCTGAACCTGGCACGTCTGAATATTGAAAAGGCAGGGTTGGAAAACTGTTCGGTACGTCATTCGGACCTTTATAATCTGCCCTTTGAAGACGATAAATTTGATCTGGTATGTATTCACCAGGTTCTGCATTATCTGGATGAACCACGCACGGCTTTGCGCGAAGCGGTGCGTGTGATGGCCCCGGGCGGCCTGATCACCATTGTTGATTTTGCCCCGCACCAGCTGGAATTTCTACGCGAACAGCATGCCCATCGCCGCCTTGGCTTTACCGATGCGGAGATGGAAAACTGGATGCAGATGTCCGGCCTGAAGAATATCACCCATAGGGCCCTGCGCCCGGATATACAGGATGCCGGGGCCAATCATTTAACGGTCAAGATCTGGACGGGAGAGCGCCATAGCGCGACAGCCCCTGCGGAGGCACATCCATGAGCCTCGCCTTTGCCACCCCCAGTGACACTCGCGAAATCGAGGTGTCCTTCGAGTTCTTTCCGCCCAAAAGCGAACAGGCCGAAGCCAATCTGAAAGCGGCGGTACAAAAACTGGCGCCGCTGGCCCCGGGCTTTGTATCCGTCACCTATGGGGCCGGCGGCTCCACCCGCGAACGCACCCACCGCACCGTGGTCTCCATGGCCAAAACCACCGGTCTGAACGTTGCCGCGCACCTGACCTGCGTCGGGGCCAGCAAAGCCGATGTGGATGCGGTGGCGCGCGCCTATCATGAGGCCGGCATTACCTCCATCGTGGCCTTGCGCGGCGATCCGCCCGACGGCGCCGGGGCAACGTATGAACCACACCCCGACGGTTATGCCTATGCCAGCGATCTGATTGCCGGTCTGAAACGCATTGCCGATTTTGACATATCGGCGGCGGGCTATCCCGAAATGCACCCTGAATCGCCGGACTGGGCTGCGGAAATTGAGAACCTGAAACGCAAGGTCGATGCCGGGGCCAACCGCATCATCACCCAGTTTTGCTTTAATCCCGACACGCTGATTGCCTATATCGAGCGGGTGCGCGCCGCCGGGATAAATCTGCCGATCATTCCGGGCATCATGCTGCAACCCAATTTTGGCGGCCTGCAACGCATGGCAAGCATGTGCGGCATTCAGGTGCCAGAAGGCATGCATGCCATGTTTGAAGGCCTGGAGGATGACGAACCAACCCGGCGTCTGCTGGCGGCCAGCATTGCCGCCAATTATTGCACCCGTTTGCAACAGGAAGGCCTGCGTGCCTTTCACTTTTACACGCTGAACCGCGCCGATCTGGCCTATGCCACCTGCCGCGTTCTGGGCCTGCGCCCGCAAACCGCCGGAGAAACCCTATGAGCATGACCCGGCAGGAACGCCGCGAAAAACTGACCGCGCTGGCCAAAACCCGCATACTGGTTACCGATGGGGCCATGGGCACCGCCATTCAGGCCCTGGGCCTGGCGGACAAGGCCTTTCATGGCGAACGTTTTGCCACCTGGCCGGTACCCTTGCGCGGCGATAATGATCTGCTCAGCCTGACTTTGCCCGACGCCATCCGCACCATTCATGATGACTATCTGGCCGCCGGGGCGGACCTGATCGAGACCAACACCTTTAATGCCACATCGATCAGCCAGGCCGATTACGGTCTTCAGGATGTGGCCGCCGAAATTGCCGGGGCCGGGGCAAAATTGGCCCGCGCCGCCGCCGATGCGTTTGAGGCCGCCGAACCGGATCGCCCCCGCGCCGTGATGGGGGCCATTGGCCCCCTAAGCAAGACCCTGTCTATCTCTCCCAAGGTCGAGGATCCGGGCTATCGCGAGGTGGATTTTGATCAGGTCTATGACAGCTATTATGCCCAGGCCGCCGCCATGGCCGATGCGGTGGACTTCTTTGCCATTGAAACCGTGTTTGATACCTTAAATGCCAAGGCGGCCATTGCCGCCTGTATGGATGTAAACGCCGGCGCCGATGACCCGGTGCCGCTCATTTTATCGGGCACCATCACCGATAATTCCGGGCGCACCCTGACCGGCCAAACCACCGAGGCCTTCTGGAACTCCATAGCCCACGCCAAACCCTGGGCAGCGGGGCTGAACTGTGCCCTGGGGGCCAGCGATCTGCGCCCGTTTGTCGCCGACATGGCCCGCGCCGCCGATTGCATGGTTATCGCCTATCCCAATGCGGGCCTGCCCAATGCCTTTGGCCAGTATGACGAAACCCCGGACACCACGTCGGGCCATTTGGGCGAATGGGCGCGCGATGGCCTGGTCAATATTGTGGGCGGGTGTTGCGGCACCACACCGGACCATATCCGCGCCATCGTCGCCGCCGTTGCCGGGGTAAAGCCCCGCCCCGTCACCCCTCGCCCCGTGGCGCTTCGGCTATCGGGTCTGGAACCTTTTGAACTGATTGCGTGAGTAAAATTAATGGGAAAATCCTACGACCAGTTGGACGACGATCTGATTGCCTTTATCAAGGCGCAAAAGATCTTTTTTGTCGCCACGGCCCCCTTGGCCGCCGATGGCCACGTGAATGTATCGCCCAAGGGCTATGACAGCCTGTGCGTGATTGACAACAACACCGTGGCCTATCTGGATCTTGGCGGGTCGGGCATTGAAACCCAGGCCCACGCCCGCGAAAACGGCCGCATCACGCTGATGTTCTGTGCCTTTGAGGGCAAGGCCAATATTGTGCGTATTTTTGGGCGCGCCGAGGCGGTGCCCTTTACCGACCCGCGCTTTGCCGACTTGATGAAACGCTTCCCGGATTACGAACGCGCCCGGGCGATCATCGTGATCAATATCACCCATATCATGGATTCGTGCGGCTGGGGCGTACCGTTTTTTGACTTCAAGGGCGAGCGGGACCAGTTGCGCCGCAATGTGGGTTTTCGCCCCTTCGAGGCCTGGACTGAACACCGTTTTAACACCAATGCCACCAGCCTGGACGGCCTGCCGGGCCTGACACGCCCTGATAAAGACGACGCATCATGACCGCTTCCCTTTCCCGCTTTGTCAATATTGGCGAACGAACCAATGTGTCCGGCTCAGCCCGCTTCAAGCGTCTGATTGTGGAGGGCGATTATGAAGAAGCCCTCAGCGTCGCCCGCCAACAGATCGACAATGGTGCCCAGATCATTGATGTAAACATGGATGACGGCCTGCTGGACGGGGCCGAGGCCATGACACGGTTTTTGCGCCTGATCGCCACCGAGCCTGACATTGCCCGCGTGCCCCTGATGATCGACAGCTCGAAATGGGAGGTGATCGAAGCCGGACTGAAATGCGTGCAAGGCAAGGCGGTAGTCAATTCCATCTCGATGAAGGAAGGCGAAGAAGCCTTTTTGGCCCGCGTGCGTGATTGCATGCGCTATGGCGCCGCCGTGGTGGTGATGGCCTTTGACGAAGAGGGGCAGGCCGACACCGAAGAGCGCAAGGTGCAAATCTGTACCCGCGCCTATAACCTGATGGTGGGGGCGGGCTTCCCCGCCGAAGACATTATTTTTGACCCCAATATTTTTGCCGTGGCCACCGGCCTGCCCGAGCATGACAATTACGGCGTGGACTTCATCAATGCCACGCGGCGGATCAAGGAAACCCTGCCCCATGCGCGGGTATCGGGGGGGCTCTCTAACCTGTCATTTTCGTTTCGCGGTAACGAACCGGTGCGCCGCGCCATGCATTCGGTATTTTTGTATCATGCCATTCGCGCCGGGCTGGATATGGCCATCGTCAATGCCGGGCAATTGGATATTTATGACGATATCGAACCTAACTTACGCACCCGCGTAGAAGACGTGATCCTGAACCGGCGCGCAGATGCGGGCGAACGCTTGCTGGAGATCGCCGATCAGTTTCGCGGCCAGAGCGGCGCGGTGGCCAAGGCCGCCGACCTTAGCTGGCGCGAAGGGAATGTGGCGGCGCGCCTGAAACATGCCCTGATCCATGGGCTGACCGATTTTATTGTGGAAGATACCGAAGAAGCACGCCTGGAGGCCGATAAACCACTGGAGGTGATCGAAGGCCCGCTGATGGCCGGCATGAATGCGGTGGGCGAGCTGTTTGGGGCGGGCAAAATGTTTTTGCCCCAAGTGGTCAAATCTGCCCGGGTGATGAAACAGGCCGTGGGGCATCTGATCCCCTATCTGGAAGAAGAAAAAAAGCGCAGCGGTCTGGAAGGCGTGTCGAACGGCAAGATTGTCATGGCCACGGTCAAGGGCGATGTGCACGATATTGGCAAGAACATTGTCGGCGTGGTGCTGCAATGTAATGGCTATGACGTGGTGGATCTGGGCGTCATGGTGCCCGCCGATAAAATCCTGCGTACCGCGCGCGAGGAAAATGCCGACATGATTGGCCTTTCGGGCCTGATCACCCCCTCTTTGGACGAAATGGTGCATGTCGCCGCCGAGATGGAGCGCGAAGGCTGGACCATGCCCTTGCTGATCGGCGGGGCCACCACCTCGCCCATGCACACGGCGGTGAAGATCGAACCGGCATACGAGCGCGGCCCCACCCTTTATGTCTCCGATGCCTCGCGCGCCGTGGGCGTGGTGCGTACGCTGCTCTCTGATGATAATCGTGAAGCCCTGATTAAACAGACCCGCGATGATTACGAACGCCTGCGCATCTCCCATGCCGGGGGGCGCAATGCCAAACCGCGCCTGAAGCTGGAGGCCGCCCGCGCCCGGGCGCTTAAACCCGACTGGAAGGGCTATACCCCGCCAGAGCCAACCTTTTTAGGGGTGCGCACGTTTGATGATTGGGATTTGCGCGATTTACGCCGTCATATTGACTGGACGCCATTTTTGTCTAGTTGGGACGTAAAGGGGCGCTATCCGCAAATTCTGGATGATCCCAAAAAGGGCGAAGCGGCCCGCGCCTTGATTGCCGATGCCGAAGTGATGCTGGACAAAATCATCGCCGGGCGCTGGCTGCAACCACGCGCCCTGGTAGGCTTTTGGCGCGCCAATGCCGATGGCGATGACATTATATTGTGGGAAGGACAGGACCGCGCCCGCGAGCTGACCCGCCTGCATACCCTGCGCCAGCAAATGGCCAAGGATACCGGCAAGCCAAATTACGCCCTTAGCGATTTTGTTGCCCCCACCCAAAGCCTGATCCCCGATTATGTGGGCGGTTTTTGCGTTACCGCCGGCCATGGCGAAGCCGAACGCTCCGCCGCCTTTGCCCGCGCCGGGGATGATTATTCGGCCATTATGGTCAAATCCCTGGCCGACCGCCTGGCCGAGGCGCTGGCCGAAAGCCTGCACGCCCGGGTGCGGCGCGAATTGTGGGGCTATGCCCGCGATGAGAACTTCACCAATAAGGAACTGATCTCGGAAAAATTTCAGGGTATTCGCCCGGCCCCCGGCTATCCGGCCCAGCCGGACCACACCGAAAAGCGCACCTTGTTCTCGCTCTTGCGGGCCAAGGAACGCATCGGGGTTTCACTGACCGAAAGTTGCGCCATGACCCCGCCAGCCAGTGTGTCGGGGCTTTATTTTTCGCACCCGCAATCGCACTATTTTGCCGTTGGTCGCATCGACCGCGATCAGGTGGCGGATTATGCAAGACGCAAAGATATGAGCTTTGCCGCAATGGAAAAATGGCTTTCCCCCATTCTGGCCTATGACCCCCGCCAGCAAAAATAAATTTGATCGGTTTCCCCAAAATCCACAATCTGCTTTGCCCCTGTATTAACGAGCCCTCCCCTCGCTAATAAAAACTTCGATGACGACCATGAAAAACAGGATATACTCACAACACTACATAAGGGGGAGGACCGCATGGACGATCTGATAAATAACGTCGCCGAGGTGTTAAGAGCAATCTCGCAAAGCCAGGTATATAAAACAGCAACAACACCATTTGCCTTGCGCCTATATGCCTTTCTGGGTCTCGCCCTTTT
>WFTT01000128.1 GCA_015485335.1 Robiginitomaculum sp. | reverse complement strand
TTTGATGCAGACATGGCGACCCGATATCCATTTTTAGATGAGGCCCTGCGCCAGCGTCTGATCCATGCCTATGGCACCCGAATGACCAAGGTGCTGGGTCAGGCCAAAAGCCTGAAAAGCCTTGGCCGGCACTATGGCGGTGGCCTTTATCAGGCCGAGCTGGATTACCTTAAATCCCATGAATGGGCGGCCTCGGCCGAGGATATATTATGGCGACGGACCAAGCTGGGCCTATTTCTGAATGACAAGGAACGCCGCGCCCTTAGCGATACTTTTAACGCCTAACCTTATTTGTGGGCATCCCCAGGCTTCATAAAAACGTCACAGTAATGCTTTGAATTTATTGTAATATTTTTGCACAAAAAAATTCATACAAGCGTTACAAAAGCGTCTCCACCCTGTCATCAGCATCTTGCATATGACCCCTGCCCTGCGTGGGCATGGTGAATTTTTATACAGGGGGCGTTCCATGAACTGGAGACTCAAAACCATTTTAATGGCCAGTGTGGCCTATACCTTTTTAGGGGTTGCGGCCCAGGCAGCCGAGCTGGAAGCCGAAGCAGCGGCACCCAATGATTCTGAAGATGAGATTCTGATTGTCGGCAAGCGCGCCACCTATAGTAATTCGGTGGTGACCCGCGAAATGCTGGACCAGCAATCGCCCATTACCAGTGTCTTGTCCGTTATTGATAACCTGCCCGGCGTCCTGATCAATGAAGGCGACACGTTTGGCTCGGATGACTGGTCAACCACCATCCATATTCGCGGCTTTCAAAACAGCCTGGATGAACAGCAGATCGGCATTACCATTGATGGCTTGCCAAACGGCAATTCCAATTATGGCGGCGGCGCCAAGGCCAATCGTTATATTGATACCTTGAACCTGGGCGGCGTCGAAGTTTCCCAGGGCACGGCGGATATTTCCTCGCGGTCCAACGAAGCACTGGGCGGCACGCTCAACTTTTTGACGCAAGATCCTGAAAAAGAAAAACGTATGCGCGTTAGCGCCACCTTTGCGGACTTTGATGCCCATAAGTATTATGCACGCTATGATACCGGTGAAATTCTTCCCGACACCTATGCCTGGCTTAGCGTCTCCACCGCCACCAACAAGGCCTGGATTGACCTCTCCGGGGAAACCACCCGCGACAATATCGAAGGTAAGTTTACTAGCAATGTTAATGGTGTGGCGCTGACCGGGTATTTTTCCTGGGATGATGCCGCCGAAGATAACTACCAACGGGTGACCCCTGGTCAATTTGCGGCCGATCCCACCTGGGACCGCCTGACCGGCGACTGGACCGGCGTGCCCTATGTGGATCAGCTTTATCGTCGTGGCTGGTCTACATTGCGTGAAAACCTGTTCAGTTATTTGCGGGCCAAGTTTTCCGCCGGTGATGTGAACTTCAATGTGGCGGCCTATTATCACAAAAACCGTGGCCGCGGTGACTGGGTTCCCCCATACATTGTGGACGTAACCGATAATGGTGCCGGCAATCCCAATTCAGAATTACTCAACGCCGGTACGGTTCTTGGCGGCACTCCGCTGGGACGGATCTTCTTTGTGGATGCCAATGGCGTTGCCCTTTCCCCGAACCCCGGTTGTGTCAGCTCGATCACGTTTCCCTATGGTGGGGCCGGCCCCGAATTTGATCCAGCCTGTTATGGCCCGGGTGCGATCCCGGTTGGGTCTTATCGTCATACCCACTATGCCAAGGAACGTTTTGGCATTACCGCTGATTTTGACTGGCAGAAAACCTTTGGCACGGTGCAAAACACCCTGCGCGGTGGTATCTGGGCTGAAGATTATCAGCGCAAAGAATGGCGTGATTGGCACAAAATCATTGATTCGCGGACCAGTTTCAATTTTGAAAACCCGGCCTATTGGCGCCAGTATGACCGCGAATATCCAGTTTCCACCTTCATGTATTATCTGGAAGATAGTGCCGAATTTGGCCCTTTGACCGTCAAAGGTGGCGTCAAACAATTTCTGGTGGACCTGAAACGTTCTGATAATTTTCAGGGCGGAGCCATTACGGCCAATGCCAATTCAGATTCGAAACTGCTCTTCTCTGGTGGGGCCCAGTATAGCCTTGGCGAAAATGTCGAATTCTATGCCGGTTATGCCGAAAACTTCGCCGCCATCAAAGATGGTGTTCTGGAACGGGATGCCTCTGCACTGGACCGCATCTCACCGGAAACGGCCACCAATAAAGAGCTGGGCGCACGTTATTTCAGCGATCGCTTTACCGCCCAGGTCACCTATTATGACATCAGCTTTAACAACCGCATTACCTTCATTCCGCCAAACAGCGGCGCCGGCATCAACTTTTTGATCGGCACCAATGGCTCTTATCTGAATGTAGGTGGGATCAAGTCCAAAGGGATCGAGTTCTCCGGTACGGCGCAATTGAGCGAAACGCTCAGCCTGTTTGCTTCGTTTACCAAAAATGACTCGACCTATCGCGGCAGCGGCGATGCCGCTCTGGATGCTCAAAACGGCATTTATCCGGGCAATACGGTCTTTGGTTCGCCGGAAAATATGGGCGTTGCCAGCCTGGATTGGACCAGCGGCAATTACCGCGCCGGGGTTTCGGCCAAATATGTTGGCAAACGCTGGCTGGATCCGGCCAACAACCAACGCCTTGCCGATTATGTCGTCACCGATGCCTATGTCTCTGTTGCCGGCGATTCGCTTAGCGATGTTCTGAACGGCTTTGATGTACGCCTGACCATCAATAACGTCTTTAACGAGCGTTACATAGGTGGTGTCGCCGGTGGCTGGGGTGGCTGGATCGGTGCCCCGCGGACCGCCTCTCTGACCATTACGGCAGATTTCTAGTTCCTCACTAACTCAAACGGGGCGGATCATTATGGTCCGCCCCGTTTTTTTCTTTTATATCCCCTGTGATCGGAGCTTAGCCATGATACGTTTTTGCCTTGCCCTTTTTATACTGGCATCCCTGATGTCACCGGCCCAGGCCGACCAATCCGCGGAAAAACAATCTCGCCTGATTCTGGTCACCATTGATGGGCTGCGCTGGCAGGAATTATTTCGCGGTGCCGATCCAAAACTGGTTGCCGACCCCAAATATAATCACGATCAGGAAAAGGCCCTGGCCCGGTTTTTAAACGCTGATGATCGCGCCGCTGCCCTGATGCCATTTATGACCAAAATTGTGGGCAAGAATGGCGTTATCATTGGCAATCGAGATGCTGGCTCTTGCGGCCAGGTTACCAATGAATGGTGGTTTTCCTATCCCGGCTATAATGAAATTCTGACCGGCAAGGCCGATGACAATATCAATTCCAATGCCAGCATTGATAACCCCAACACCACATTTCTTGAATGGTTGAACGAACAAGCTGGGTTTGCCAAATCTGTCTATGCCTTTGGCTCGTGGGATGCGTTTCCCGCCATTATCAACGCCAACCGTTCCCATCTGCCCGTTAATGCCGGTTTTATGGCGCTGGACGGTGAGCCCTCGGCCGAACTGGACGTGCTGAACCGGCTGCAAAGCGAGGTCGCCCATCCGTTTGATACCGTGCGTCATGATGCCTTCACCCACGAATTTGCCCGCTATACCATGCGCACCAAGGCGCCGCGGGTGCTCTATATCGCCTATGGCGAGACCGATGATTTTGCCCATGAAGGACGCTATGATCAGGTGCTGTATTCGGCACAGCGCACCGATGAATTTATCCGCGAGCTGTGGGCGGCTGCGCAGGCCGACCCGCAATGGAAAGGTCACACCACCATGATCATCACCACTGATCATGGGCGCGGCCAAACCCCAAAAGAGGCCTGGCGTCATCACGCCAGCCCCCGGGCCACCCAAGGGTATCTGAAGTCCCTGAACACCTATCCGGACGGCATTGTCGGCTCTGATGCGGTGTGGATGGCCGCCATCGGACCAAACATTAACCCCGCCGGGGGCAAGGCCTACGATATGGCCCATTGCGCCACCTCCAGCCAGGTGGCCGCCACGGCCCTAAAGGCGCTGGGACTGAACTGGCAGGATTATGATCCGACAATTGGTAAACCGCTGGATATTTTCAAGCATTAGGTCTTAATGGGGTGCACTGCCCGGTGTCGGGCCAGGATCTTTATGCTCCAGCGGTTTAGCGCCACTACTCAGACCCGCGCCGGCGCGGTTGCATGCCTCATTACTGGCATCGCCGCAATTGATCGCCGCGCCCACATCGGTTTGGGGGGTATTACGCCCCAAAATGCCGCCGGTATTTTGCCCATCGGGTCCCGGTTGCGAGGTATTACCCCTGGGGTCTGGCGCAGGTTTCATGCACCTGCCCAAAGCCGGGTTCCAGTTGCAATTGTCGGCCGGACCAGAACTGGCACTATCGGGAGCGGCCTGGCCAGAGGCACCAGCCCCGCCATGGGCACGAATACGTGAATGCGTTTCAGACTCCACACCATCAAGGCTATTCAGCTCTATAACATAAATATCTTCTGACCCATCCTGATGGCGTACGTTTGCTGCGTGTGTCGAAGTGCCATCATCACTGT
>WFTT01000127.1 GCA_015485335.1 Robiginitomaculum sp. | reverse complement strand
GGTCTATTCGGGGCAGTGCAGGGGGGCGCGATGGTTTATGGTATACGTATTTTGGTGGGGCTGTTGGCAACGCTTTTACTGGCCAATACGGCTCACGCGGCCTCAGACAAAGCGGCTGAGCGCCCCAATATTATTGTCGTTATGGCCGATGATCATGGCCAATGGGCGCTGGGGGCTTATGGCCTGCAATACATCCAAACGCCCAATCTCGACTGGTTGGCGCAAAACGGGGTTTTGTTCAAAAACGCCATGTCGGTGGCGCCGGTATGCTCGCCCGCGCGGGCGAGTTTTTATACCGGCAAAATGCCGTCCCAGCACGGGGTGCATGATTTCCTCTCCGAAGAAAAGGAATTCAATGCCAACTGGTTAAAGGGTGAAACCCTGCTTTCAGAGCGCTTGCAAAAAAGCGGGTATCGCACGGCCCTTTTGGGCAAATGGCACGCCACCACCGACAGCGCGGTAAAACAGCGCGGCTTTGATCGCTGGCTCAGCTATGATGCGCGCCGGGCCGGTTGGCAGAACCAGTACCAACACGAAGGCACGGTGTATTTTTCCGATGATGGGAAGCCGTTGGCGCAAACCGGCGTACAGGGACGGTATCTTACCGAACAGGCCATCCGGTTTATGGACCGGGACGACAAGCGGCCGTTTTACATAAGTCTTAATTTTGTCGAGCCGCACTTTCCCTTTGCCGGTCTGCCCGAACGACTGGTCGATAAATATCGCCCCATTGCGCAAAAGGTGTATCGGGCCGGCGATGCCTCCGATATGCCGGCGCGCATGGCCGGCAATCTGGTGCCCGAAGATCACGAGGAAAAACTGGCGCAATATCTGGCGGCGGTGTCGCTGATTGATGATCAAATGGGCCGCCTGATGGACGCCTTGCAGGGGCGAAAATTGCTGGACAATACCATCGTGATTTATGTGGCGGATCATGGCCTGTTGGTGGGGCAATATGGCCTTTATGGCAAAACCAACGCCACGGCCCCGGCCAATTTTTATGAAGACACCATCCGCATTCCACTGATTTTCTATGGGCCAAAGCGCTTTATGCGCCCGCGCCAGACCCGCTTTGAAATGGTATCTTTGCTGGATGTGCATACCACCGTGCGCGATTTTGCAACCGGCGGCAAAGAGAAAGTATCGGCCTATGGCCCCGGCCATTCTCTGATGCCGCTATTAAAGGGCAAACGCCAGATCAACTGGCGGCGTTATAACTTTGCCGAACGGGGTAATTTGCGCATGATCACCAACGGTCATTGGAAATTGGTGCGCGCCTATCAACGCAATGCGGCGGCCGCCCCCATTGATACCTGGTATGATCTGGCCAGCCCGATGAAGGAACGCCATGCCACCGTGCCGCCGCGCCCGGCTTTGGCGCACAAGCTGGCCGGGGCGCTGGAAAAGTTCTTCAAACGCTATGAAACACCCGAACATACGGGCCGCAAAATTTGGGATCAGCCTTATCCCAATGCCCGGGTAAAGCGCGAAATGGAGGCCGAAAAAGAGGCCGCCAACCATAAAGACAAGGCCAAATGAACCCTGTTGTTTTTGGGATGACTTTGGCGGTGTCCGTCATCGGACTGGCCGCCTGCCAACCGGCGGCCCAAACCCCCAAACCGGTTTTGCGCTGTCTGGCCACCAACCCATCCCCCATAACCCTGCCCGGTGGTCCGGCGCGTATCGGCTCTGACGTGGCGTATGGGGAAGAAGCGCCCGCCCGTACGGTTGTCGTGGACGGCTTTAGCATCGACGCGACTGAGGTCACCAATGCGCAATTCACCCACTTTGTGGCGGCGACGGGCTATGTCACCATGGCGGAACGCAAACCGGATCCCGCGCTGATCCCCCCCGATGCGCCGCCATTTCTGTTTCTGCCGGGGGCGGCCGTTTTTAAAACCGCCACGCCGGACAGTCCCTATTGGTGGTCTTATATACCGGGGGCCAATTGGCGACACCCCCAGGGACCAAAAAGTACAATCGAGGGAAAAGAAAATTTCCCCGTGGTGCAAATCGCCTATGAGGATGCCGCCGCCTATGCCCTTTGGTCCGGACAGCGTCTCCCGACCGAGGCGGAATGGGAATATGCCGCCAGCGCCGGGGCGAAAACGCTCTATCCCTGGGGGGACGAGCGGGTACCCGGCGGGCGGCACCGGGCCAATACCTGGCAGGGTTTGTTTCCGTTGCAGGACAAAGCCGAAGACGGCTTTGCGGGCCTGGCCCCGGTGGGGTGTTTCAAACCCAATGCCTTTGGGCTTTATGATATGATTGGCAATGCGTGGGAATGGACCGCAACGCCATATCTGGACAGCGCACGCGAGGGGACCGGCGAAGCGGTTTATACCATTAAGGGCGGATCATTTTTGTGTGCCGATAATTATTGCCGCCGCTATCGCGCCTCTGCACGTCAGCCGCAAGAGGCGGGCCTGGGCAGCAACCATATCGGCTTTCGCACGGTGGGTGATCCATAAGGTGGCCATGCACCGATATAAAGACAATCTCTTTCCTCTCCCGGGGGAGAGGGAGTATTGCCGAGGATAAGCGGATGAAGGGGCAATCAGGGGTAATCCTTACCCCTTCGCCATCCTTGCTTTACCCCTTATGCGCCCCTTAAATGAAACAAAACGCCCCTTATTTACCCCTCAAATGAGCCTTGTTATCCCTCATTACCCCTTTGGAATTGGCCACTTATCCCCGCTTTTTCGGTGGCTGGTATAATGGCGTATGCGGTGCCTCTAATCGGGGCCTGTATGGCTCTTTGACAGTGTAAATAGACCGCAAAGCCGGTTGCAGGCAGCTTTGGCGGGAGCATTTATCCCCGCCAAATCACCGGCTTTGGCCGCCAAATCATCCAAAAACCAAAGGCACCAGGGTTATTGCCACCACAAATAACAGCGCAATGGCGATCAGGTTTAACAAAAATCCGGCGCGGGCCATATTGGGGATGGTGACCATGTTGGAACTGAACGCAATGGCATTGGGCGGGGTGGCGATGGGCAACATAAAGGCACAGGACGCGGCCAGCGCGACGGGCACCGCCAGTAACAAAACATCCTGATCCAGCGCCACCGCCAACGCCGCCATCACCGGTAAAAACGTGGCGATGGTGGCCAGATTGCTGGTCAGTTCGGTCAGGAAAATCACCAATGCTGTGGCGGCAATGACCAACAGGGCAAAATGCACCGCCCCCAGCCCCGAAAGCGAATTGCCCAGCCATACCGCCAGTCCCGAGCTGGACACCGAGGCCGCCAGGCTAAGTCCACCGCCAAAGAGGACCAAAATACCCCACGGCAATTTGGCCGCCTGTTCCCAGGTCAGCAGGCTGCGCTGGCTGTGATCGCCGCTGGGGACCACAAAGGTCAGGATGGCCGCAAAAATGGCAATGCCGGTATCGGACAGGCCGCTCAGTCCGGTAAGCCCCGTAATGGGCTTGCGCAAAGCCCAGGCCAGCGCCAGGGCAATAAAGATCATGGCCACGCGTTTTTGCGGGGGCGTAATGGGGCCCAGCTCGGCCTTCAGATCGCGTAAATGCACTTGCGTTTTCTCGCTGGCGGTAAAATCAACCGGATAGGCAAAGCGGGTGAGCACCAGCCAGCCCAGCGGCAACAGGGTCAGGCTGACCGGCACGCCAACCAGCATCCATTGGCCAAAGCCAATTTCAATGCCCATGGTTTCGTCCAGAAAGCTGGCCAGAAAGGCATTGGGCGGGGTGCCGACCAGGGTGGCTACGCCGCCAATGGTGGCCCCATAGGCCAGGCCCAGCACCATGGTAATGCCAAAATTACGCTTTTGGGTTTCGCTCAGACCATCTACGGAATTCATCACCACCGCCACGATGGAGGTGGCAATGGGCAACAGCATCAAACTGGTGGCTGTATTGGAAATCCACATGCTGATCAGGGCCGCGGCCATCATAATGCCCCCCACCAAGGCGCGGGCGTGGGTGCCCACCAGGGTGAAGATGTTCAAGGCCATGCGCCGGTGCAGATCCCAATGCTCTATGGCTCTGGCTACAATGAACCCGCCCATGAACAGATAAATCATGGGATTGGCATATGGGGCAGAAGTGGCCTTGATATTATTGATGCCCAGTATCGGGAAAAATATCAATGGTAACAATGCAGTAACGGCAAAGGGGACCGCCTCGCTGGCCCACCATATAGCCATCCAGACGGCCATGGCGGCGGTCATCCGCCCGGCCGGTTCCAGATCATCAGGGGCAAAGAATAATCCCAGCAGGATCGCCGCCAACGGCCCGGCAATCAGGCCCAGGCTTTGATAGGTTTTGCGCACATCTACCGCCAAAATCTAACCTGCCTTGGTATTGGCGATCCATTGATCGACCCGGCGTTCCAAAATGGTCAGGGGCATGGCGCCACCGCCTAAAATGGTGTCATGAAATGCGCGTATATCGAATTGATCGCCCAGTTCCGCTTCGGCCTTGCGGCGCAATTCCTGTATTTTCAACATGCCGATTTTATAGCCTGTGGCCTGACCGGGCCAAGTGATATAACGGCGAACCTCGGCGCGGGCTTGCTGGGCGGTGATGGCGGAATTTTCTAGAAAATAGTCAATGGCCTGTTGCTCGCTCCAGCCTTTGGCATGGATACCGGTATCCACCACCAGACGCACAGCGCGCCACATTTCAGAGCCAAGGCGGCCAAACTCGGAGAGAGGATCCTGATAGGTGCCAGGCATTTCCTTGGCCAGCCATTCTGAATACAACCCCCAGCCTTCGGCATAGGCATTAAACCCGGCCTGGGTACGAAACGTAGGGATACCGGTCAGTTCCTGGGCAATGGAAATTTGCATATGGTGACCCGGCAGGCCCTCGTGATAGGCGATGACTTCCAACTCGCGTTTGGGCATGGCGGCCATGTCCAGCAAGTGGGCATAATAAATGCCTGGGCGACTGCCATCGGGGGTACCCGAGGAATAATGCTGGGGCGCGCCGGCCTGTTCACGAAACGGTTCCACCCGTTTCACCACCAGATCGGCCTTGGGCAAGATACCGAAATAATTGGGTAATTGCGCCTTGATCTTTTCAATCGCGGCGGTGGCGTCCCGGATATAGCCTTCGCGACCCTCATCATCATTGGGATAATACAGCCGCTCGTCATCCTTGGTTTCCCGCAGGAATTTGAAAAATTCCGGCAAGGTACCGTCAAAGCCAAACTGGTCTTTTACGGCGATCATTTCACCGCGCAGGCGGGCCACTTCGGACAGGCCAATCTGGTGAATTTCGTCGGCGGTAAGTGAGGTGGTGGTCTGGTTGGCCAGCCGTTCATTGTAATAGGCCAGACCATTGGGCAGCGCGCCGACTCCGTGGGCCTCGGGCGTGGCGTTGACCTGGTCTTCCTTTTGCCAGGCAATTAGGCGTTCATAGGCTGGCTGCCAGTTTTCCAGCAGGGAAGCGCGAATATCGGCGGTCAACTGATCCGCTTTGGCCTGATCAATCTTTTTGTTTTTCAACAGCTTGGCGATTTTTGACTTGGCATCCGCCCAGATGGCGCTGTCATAACCACTATCATCAAAGGGGGCGCCGGAAATGATTTTCTGGGATTCGGCGATAACCTGTTCAAAGGCAAAATAGGGCGGGTGAACACCGGTTTTGGCATTGGTTTTTGATTGTTCCACCAATTGATCCAATGCGCGGGCGGATTCGGCAATCCGGGACAGGTAATTGTCCATATCCTTGCCCTTTTCGACCCGGTGAAAGGCAATCAGCAATTGTGGAAAAAAGCTCTGAATGGCCCCCATTTGCTCAAAAACATATTTGTTGGTGCGAAACTTGTTGGCGGCTTCGGCCGCCTTGCTCTGATAAACCCAGATATCATAAGAGGTTTTGGCTTCGTCCGTCAGCTTGTCATAGTCAAAATTGGCCTGCAAATCCTCCAGACTCTGGCGGCGCCATGCCAGTTGCGCATCCTGGGCCTTTGCGGAAAAATCATCAATCTTGTCCTGATTGGTGTCGCGGCCAAGAAAGGTTTGCTGGATCGGGCTGAAGGCCAGGTTTTCTTCGTATTTAACTTCGAACCAAGCGTTCAGGCGATCGGTTTCAGCTTTGATCGCATCGTTCGAGTACTCCACCGTGGCGGCGGGCGTCTCCGAAGGTGCCGGGGCGGTAGCCTGCTGGCCACAGGCGGTCAGGGCAAAAATGGTGGCAAGGGCAGTGAACGTGGCGCGCATGAGGCGTCTCCTGAAGGTAGGCTTGATGGGTAAACGCGAAAGAGCAGGTTTTTTGGTGGGCGGCAAGACTGGAATATTGATTATGACTCAATGGCAATGATCCGAAAATCGTTGACATTGGTCAGGGTCGGACCGGTGATGATGAGATCATCCAGCGCCTTGAAAAACGAATAGGTGCGGTTTTTTTCCAGATATGACTTTAGATCCAACCCCAGAACTTTTGCCCGGCTAAGGGTGGTGGGGCTGACAAAGGCACCGGCATTGTCTTCGCTGCCATCAATACCATCGGTGTCACACGACAACGCGGTAATGCCGGCCTCTCCGTTAAGCGCCAGGGCCAGCCCGGCCAGGTATTCCAGATTGGGGCCGCCGCCACCGTTTTTATGGCGCACGGTTACCGTGGTTTCTCCGCCAGAGATCAATAACCAGCGGCCCCCGCGGGCTTTCAGATCGCGTGCGATCCTGGCATGGTTGGCCCCCACGTCCCGGGCTTCGCCCTCAACCCGATCGCCCAGATTATGAATTTGCCAGCCTTTGGCGTGTGCCCATTTGGCAACCGCCTGCAACGCATCATCGGCTCTGGCAATGATGGTGTGGTGTTCAGCCAGCGTGCTGGGTTTGGGGGTCTCGTTGGCATTATTATTTAGCACCGCCATCACCACATCTTCATGAGGTGTGCCGTAACGCGCGATTACGGCGCGGGCATCGGCCAGGCTGGTTGGGTCGGCAATGGTCGGGCCAGAGGCGATGGCGGCTGGATCATCCCCCGGCACATCAGAAATAATAAAGGTATGGATATCGCGGGTGCCACAGGCCGCCGCCAGCCGCCCGCCTTTGATGGCCGAGAGATGTTTGCGTACACAATTGATCTGCGCAATATCGGCGCCACTGTGGAGCAAATGGCGGATGATGTCCTGTTTTTGCAAAAGCGATAGGCCGGGGGCAGGCAGGCATAGCAGAGATGAGCCACCGCCCGAGGCCAGAAACAACAGGCGGTCTTCTGGTTTGCACCCCTGTGCTCTGGCCAGCATTTCACGCGCAATGATTGTGCTTTGTTCATCCGGAACCGGATGGGCCGCAAAGGCAAGGGAGATTTTATTGCCCGGGATTTCACAATCGTGGCCATAGCGCGTTGCCACCATGCCGTGCAAAGCCCCGTCCAGGGTTTTTGCTGTGACAGCGGCCATGGCGGCGGCGGCTTTGCCAGCCCCCAGAACCAGTGTGCACCCGCGGGGGGGCTGGGCGGACAAATGTGCCCCCAGGGTTGCCTGTGCACTGGTGGCCAGTACGGCTTGGTGAAAGGCCGCCAGCAAAAGAGATTTAATGGTGTCTTCTTGCTTCATTTGCGCCCGAATTCTGGCCTCCGCCCGATATTTTGAATGTCTTGCAGACGTTTTCAGTACGTCAAAAAGGTCATTTTGATTCGATCATGACGAAGATTGCCACACAAGAGAGGTCGGCAGGATTTTTTGAGAACGGACGTGTGGACACATTGGGGGGTGTCTTATTTATGTCATGGAAAACAACGTATTGTTGTGTTATGTTAATAAAAATACCCATGTCGAAAATGTCACATTGCAAAAATTAGAAAAATTGTAATGCACACAAATGCGTGAATTTCCTTGACCAGAGGGGGGGCTTTCATACATTTTCTCTAATAAAGCAAATTCTGATATACGAATCCTGGGGGGTCGGGGACGTATTGCACATCTAAGGAGACCATAAAGATGGCTGAAGAAAATGGCATCAAAGTGCCAAGCAATGCGAAGAAGATGACGATCATCTGTACCAAAGGATCTTT
The DNA here is from genome assembly GCA_015485335.1 of Robiginitomaculum sp. Classification (GTDB taxonomy): domain Bacteria; phylum Pseudomonadota; class Alphaproteobacteria; order Caulobacterales; family Maricaulaceae; genus Robiginitomaculum_B. The sequence goes on along the minus strand of WFTT01000127.1, from coordinate 2,898 downwards.
GGACTGGGCATACCCACCATTTATCCTGGCTACAACGGCGGCGGCAATGGACGTGGATGTAACCATGTTCTTTACCTTCTACGGTCTGCAACTTCTGAAAAAAGACCTGAAGCTGAAGGTGACCCCGCTGGGCAATCCAGCCATGTCCATGCCCATGGGTGGCATGCATATGGTGATGCCCAATATGGTTGGCATGATCCCGGGAGTTACCGACATGGCCTCGGTGATGATGAAGAATTTGATCAAGAAAAAAGGCGTGGCCTCTATTGAAGAGCTTCGCGAGGCGGCAACCTTGTCGGACGTTCGCATGATCGGGTGCCAGATGACACTTGATCTTTTTGAATTGGACAAGAGTGATATGATTGACGAGATTGAAATCGGCGGCGCAGCCACATGGATGGAGAGTGCGCTGGAATCTGATATTAATCTCTATATGTAAGTCTATATGTAAGTTTGTGGCCTCGCCCACATCGATAATGGAATAGGAATGATTATGGCTGACGAAGTACTCGACGCAAAAGGGCTGAATTGCCCGCTTCCCATACTTAAGGCAAAAAAGGCGCTTAACGGACTAGATGATGGTAAAGTGCTGGAAGTGCTGTCCACGGACCCAGGTTCAGTTGCAGATTTTGAGGCCTTTTGCCGGGCAACCGGTAATGAACTGGTCGAACAGGATAATGACGGCGAAGTGTATCGCTTTTTGATCAAGCGCGTCGCCTAAACCCATCACCGGCCGCACGTACGCTTAGAAAAATAAAGCGTGCGGCCGGAACCGGTGCCCCTGCGGTGCCTTCATAGCCGCCTGTCATGCAGGCACGCGGTGTTTATTGGTGAGCTTACAACCGGGGAGGGGACTATGGCTCGTATTACAGGAAAACTGCTAACCTCAGCAGCAATGGGCGCGATGGCGCTTTCAATGATCGGTGTGCCGGCGGCGCAGGCCACCGAAGGCTACTTCCAACATGGTGTTAGCGCCCGTTCCAAGGCAATGGGTGGGGCCGGAGTGGCCGACAGCCGCGATGCTTTTGCGGCGGCGATCAACCCGGCCGGTGCGGTCGATGTTGAAGATATGTTGCAGGTCAATCTGTCTGCTTTCAGCCCAAATCGGCATTTCACTGGCACAGGCCCTGGCGGCTTTACGCCAGCAGGCGATGTAAAATCAGGATCAAACCTGTTTCCCGTGCCTGGTTTTGCCTACAGCCGTAAACTGTCTGACAATTTTGGCTTTGCCCTGACCGCTGTTGGTAATGGCGGCATGAATACCAGCTGGCCCCGTGATCTGGCCAATCCCGTATGTGGATCCGGCCCATTTCCCGCACCCACCGGTGTTTTTTGCGGTGCTGGCACCGGGGTTAACCTCAATCAATTGCTGATTGCGGCCAGCTTTGCCTATAAATTTGCTGACCGGCTGAGCATTGGGGTTGCCCCTGTTTTGGCGATCAACCAGTTCGAAGCCCGCGGTCTGGCGGCCTTTGGTGGTGTGACTTCCAATCCGGCGGCTCTGACCAATAACGAAAGCGAATTTGCAACGGGGCTTGGCGGGCGTTTTGGCGCACAACTGGATGTGACCGATCAGTTCAGAATTGCGGCCACGTATCAGAGCGAGCTTAATATGGGCCGCTTTAAGAAATATGCCGGCCTGTTTGCGGATCAGGGGGATTTCAATATTCCTGAAAACTACACCCTGGGCGTTGCCTTTGATGCGACCCCTGATTTCACCATTGCCATTGATTACAAACGGATCAATTACAGCGCCGTTGGCTCCATTGGGAATTCATCTCGCACACCGCGCCCATTTGGCAGCTTCGGTGGCCCTGGCTTTGGCTGGAAGAATATTGATGTGATCAAGTTTGGGGCCGAATGGCGCCAGAATGATCAATGGACCTGGCGTGCCGGGTTTGCCAAAAATGATAATCCCATCGGTCCCGATGATGTTACCCTTAACATTATGGCGCCGGGTGTCATGAAAACCCATCTGACCGGCGGTTTTGAATATAACCCCAGCCAGAAGCACAGCTTTGAGTTTGCGTTTATGTATGCGCCAACCACTCGGGTTTCCGGTATTGAAGTGACCCCTTCGGGCCCGAATCCAAACCGGGTTATCGAACTGCGCATGAAGCAGTGGGAAGCCACAATCGGCTGGAAAATGAAATTCGGGAAATAAAATCCGAACTCTGAATGAGAAAGGGCCGTTCTGTGGATGCAGAGCGGCCTTTTTCTTTGTGTTATCTCTTGCAATTATTACTATATTAGCTTATGCGAATATACCCCAGTGTCTGACACTGGACCTTGAACTTTAAGGTTAACCAACCGGCCATCGTTTTCTGTTAGTCAGTACGCAAGCTGGATTTAGCGTGTAGGTGCGCCTAAAGGCCGGCGATGAGGTACAGACTATGAGCCTTGGCGGACAGCTTTCACAAACCTCGCTTATGCGCGGCATGGTGAGTTTTCTGCGTGAAAAAGCCTGGCTGATCATTGCGTTTCTGGTTGGCGTTATCATTTACCACTTACCGGTCCCCGACGGGCTAACCCGCGAAGGGCAGATCATCCTGATGATGGTGATCGTGGCGGTGATCCTGTTTGTGACCGAGCCAGTGCCCTTGCCTACCGTGGCCTTGTTGATCATTGGTGGTCAGGTGATCCTGCTGAACAAGGATGCCAATGTCGTGGCCAGTTCGCTGATGAGCGATTCGGTGCTCTTTATCATGGGCTCGCTGATGTTGGCGGTGGGGATTATCAAGCAAAAACTGGACAAGCGGCTGGCCTATCTGATTGTGCGCATTACCGGCACGGGCCTGTTTCAGATTAGTGTCGGCATCGCCGTGGTGTGCGGCCTGTTATCCTCCGTTATTGGTGGGCATACCGTCGCAGCGATGATGTTGCCGGTGGCCCTGACGC
>WFTT01000126.1 GCA_015485335.1 Robiginitomaculum sp. | reverse complement strand
CATAGGGCCAGCCCCCATTTTCTGAACTGCCGGGGCAGAAAAATCAGGCCAGCAAAGACCAGATAAAAATACATTTCATGGATCAGCGTCCAGCCAACCGCCAGCAAAGGCGGATAATGGTCAGGAAACAAGGCAAAGGAACGAATCAGGGAAACATGGGCATTGCTGGCAAAAACCATGTCCGGCCGGATCAGCCACACCCCCAGCACCACCAGACTGACCAGCCAGTATAAAGGATATATGCGGCCAATGCGGGCAAACAGAAATGACAGGGACGCACGCCATCCCTCTGCATTGCGCCACGCCACATAGACCATCACAAAGCCGGAAATCGCAAAAAACAGATCAACCCCGGAAAGGCCGACATTGAATATATCACCCAACACGCGGTCGCCGGCATATTTGCGCTCAACACTCAGCAAATGCGTAAGCACCACCGCCAACACGGCAATCCCGCGTAATGCCTGAATATTGCCTAATCGCAGGGTCTGGGTAATAACAGCCATGCCATCGATTAGCGGGATTAATGAAAACAGGGAATGCCATAAATGAATAAAACCGTATTTTCTCCCCCCGCCATGGTCACCATCCCGGTCACAGGATCGGACGAACGCTTTGCCGTGCGGCGTATATTTTGTGCTGGTAAAAACTATGCGGACCATATTCGCGAAATGGGCGGGATAGACACCTCCAGACCGCCGGTAATTTTTGCCAAACCCGCCGATGCCCTGGTCAGCGATGGGCGCGATGTACCCTATCCGCGGGCCAGCCAGGACGTGCACCACGAAGTGGAGCTGGTCCTGGCTCTTGGCAAGCCTTTACGCGATGCCAGCGAAGAAGAGGCCGGCAAAGCGGTTTGGGGAATTGCCACCGGTGTGGATTTAACCCGCCGGGATTTACAGGCACAGGCCAAAAAACATGGTGGCCCCTGGACCAGCGCCAAAGCCTTTGACCACAGCGCCCCCATCGGCCCCATCACGCCACTGGACAAACCATTTGCGGACCAAGGCGGGCGTATCTGCCTCAGTGTGAATGGTGAGGTTCGTCAGGATGGAGATTTGGGCCAAATGCTATGGCCGCCACGGCGCCTGCTGGTCTATTTATCAACTTTGTTTGATATGAAAACCGGCGATCTGGTCTTTACGGGCACGCCGGCCGGCGTTGGTCCAGTACAGATTGGCGATCGGATTCAGGCCCGTATCGATGGTACCGAACCCCTGCCCTTTACCATCACAGCTACCGGCTAAACCGAATGCACCAGATAAAAGGTCAAATTGCCCAGAAACAATAAAGCCGCCACCACCAAGATCCAGCGAGATGGCTGTTTTTTGGGGGCGCAACTGCCATGACCACAGGTCTGTGTCCCACAATCCCGCCGGGCGCTGATCCATTGAGCCACCACGCCAACCAATAATGCCAGGCCGGAAAAGATCAAAAGCGGCAATTCAAACTGATGCATGAACAGATGTATATCACCAACCCATGGGGCCACAGCCGTCAAGGCCCCGGCACCGACGGCCAAGGCAATTACATTCATCAATGCCGGCAGACCACAGCAAAACACATGGCTCAGCAAAGCGGCCAGATTGGCATGGTGGGCGGCATGGGCAATGCGTTGCACAGCAGATCTTCCTGATTATGCACGGTACCAGATAAACCGGTTCGGCAGGTTTCGTTATGTTATATCATTATGAACCATGCAAAAAGCAAGTCTATTCTGTCACAAATTCAGGGCAAGGCTGATACAAAGTGTGACAAACCTTACGAAAAATTGATTTGCGCCTTAAGGACAGGGGCCATACATACTGCCGGGTACGTTTAAAAAGCCATTTGGGGTGGCCGGAAAGACGTATAAAAGCGAGGATGAAATCATGTTAAACTTTCTTGGCATGCTTCTGAAGGCCATCATCACCATAGCCATTGGCATTATGGGGTTTACCTGGGAACCAAGGGAAGAGATCAAGCCTTCTCCCAAAAAAGATGAACGCGGCGATATGATCATGCCGGTGTTTCTGCATGCGCCACTGGAAAAACTTTCCATTATCGAGGCCCGTCATACCGCAGACACAGATATTTGCACCCCTGCCCCACGACCAGCGGTCATGCCGCTTGCCCAGTCGGCGCCCAAAATGCCCAAGACCATGCGCACCTTTGGGATCGCCACCTGAGGCACAGCTCTTAACGCTCTTATCCGCGTGAAAACTTCTGAAACTTGATTCGTTTGGGCATATCCGCATCGGGGCCTAGGCGGCGTTTCTTGTCTTCCAGATAATCGGCGAAATTTCCCTCGAACCATTCCACATGACTGTCGCCTTCAAAGGCCAGAATATGGGTGGCAATGCGATCCAGGAAGAACCGGTCGTGAGAGATAATCACGGCACAGCCGGCAAAGTTCTCCAGCCCTTCTTCCAGCGCCGCCAGGGTTTCCACATCCAGATCATTGGTCGGTTCATCAAGCAGCAGCAGGTTTGCCTCGGTTTTGAGCATTTTGGCCAAATGCACCCGGTTGCGCTCCCCGCCCGAAAGTTTGCCGACTGGTTTTTGCTGATCCCCGCCCTTGAAATTGAACTGCCCGACATAAGCCCGGCTGGAAATTTCTCGCTTGCCAAGGGTGATCACATCGGCACCGCCGGAAATTTCCTCCCAGACATTTTTGCTATCATCCAGCGCATCACGGCTTTGATTGACATAGCCAAGCTTGACCGTTTCGCCCAGGCGCAATTCGCCTTCATCCGGGGTATCCTCGCCCGCGATCATACGAAAAAGGGTGGTCTTGCCCGCCCCATTGGGCCCCACAACACCGACAATACCGCCGGGGGGAAGGCGAAAGCTCAGATCCTTGATCAACAATTGATCGCCAAAACCTTTGTTGAGGTTTTTGGCCTCGACCACGACCCCGCCCAGGCGCGGCCCCGGCGGAATGGTAATCTGGGCGGTGCCGACCTGTTGCTTTTCAGCCTGGTTTCGCAGCTCTTCATAAGCATCAATCCGGGCCTTGGATTTGGCTTGGCGCGCCTTGGGAGACGAACGAATCCAGTCCAGCTCGCGGGCCAGGGCCTTGCGGCGCGTTTCATTTTCGCGCCCTTCCTGCACCATGCGTTTTTCTTTCTGGTCCAGCCAGGCCGAGTAATTGCCCTCATAGGGAATGCCTTTACCGCGATCCAGCTCCAGGGTCCAATTGGTAAGATTATTCAGGAAATACCGATCGTGGGTGACCAGAATGACGGCGCCTGGATACTCGCTCAAATGATGTTCCAGCCAGGCCACGGATTCTGCATCCAAATGGTTGGTCGGTTCGTCCAGCAAAAGCAGGTTTGGTTTGGCCAGCAACAACCGGCACAGGGCTACCCGGCGGCGCTCGCCGCCCGACAGATTTTCCACACTGGTTTCGCCCCGGGGACAGCGCAGAGCATTCATTGCCATTTCAATCTTGGAATCAATGTCCCAGGCATCGGCGGCATCCACCTGTTCCTGCAGGGCATTCATTTCTTCCATAGTCTCGTCCGAATATTCTTCGGCAAGTTTCATGGCGATGGCATTATAATCATCAAACAGCTTTTTTTCAGCACAGCCTTCGATGACATTGCCCCAGACATCCTTGGCCGGGTCCAGCTCCGGCTCCTGTGGCAGGTAACCGGCCGTAGCCCCCTTGGCCAGCCAGGCCTCGCCGGTAAAATCATTATCCTGACCGGCCATAATGCGTAAGAGTGTGGACTTACCCGACCCGTTCACCCCGACAACACCGATTTTGGCATCCGGGAAAAATGACAGATGGATCCCATCCAGCACCTTTTTTCCGCCAGTATAAACCTTGGATAAATCCTGCATGTGGTAGATATATTGATAGGATGCCATTCTTGCCTCACCTGCTATGCCCGTCTTGACGCGCACATGTATCTTTGGTGACCATATCTGGCAACACCGTGAAACATTGCAAGACCATGCCTACTTCATGAATGCAATTTAAGTTCTTTCTAAAGTTATGTGCTGTTAGGTTCAGCGACGAACATCTCTTAGGTCGTATTGGCAAAATTATCATTTGGTATACTGAATTGACATCCAAGCCTTCCCACCTCTTGACGCTGACCGGCCTGGCAAATCCTGTGGGTATGCTGGGTCGTCTGGGCTTGGTTATGCTCTGTGCCGGGTTGGTGCTGGCCGGGTGCAAACCGAAAAAGCCAGTTGCACCGCCAACGCCGGATACCACCCAGAAACCAGCAAACCCCGCGCCACCCAGTCCACTCATCAGCCGGCAGGATCTTTTCAGCAATCCGGTGCAATACCAGGGCCGGATCAGCCCCGATGGGGCCAAGGTCAGCTGGCTCGCCCTTAGCGATGGGGCCCTGAACCTGTTTGTCGCCGATGCCGATGGATCCACGCCGCCCAAGCAATATACCTTTGGCAAGGACGGGGTAGAATTGCATCGCTGGACCCCCAACAGTGCCTATATTCTTTATGCCGGCACCTTTGCCGACACCAAAACCACCCGCGTTTTTGCACTGAATGTACAAACCGGGGCGGTGCGCGATCTGGTCCCGGTTAATGAAGGCGATTATGTGTGGCTGGTCGGGGTTTCCAAAAACTGGCCCAATACGGCGCTTGTCCGTTTGCGTCGCGCCGGCCAGCCCAATTTTGATCTTTACCGGATTGATCTGGAAAGTGGTGAAAAAACGCTGGTGGCCAAAAACCCCGGCTTTGCCTATTGGGTAACCGATAGTGATTATGTACCGCGCCTGGGTATTCGCAAAAACAAAAACGGCAGCCAGACCTGGATCGTGCTGGAACCGGACGGAGCCGCTTTATCCCTGTTTTCTGTTGCGGCCGAGGATGTACCAAGAACCCGGCCAGAACAGATGGATGCAACCTCAACCAGTCTCTATCTGGTGGATGGGCGGGGCAGAGAGTTTTCCGCCTTTACCCGCATAGACCTGCAAACCGGGGAGCAGGAAATCCTGGCAACCGGCAGAGATGGCGATATCGAAACCACCCTGTTTCACCCCATTACCGCCCAGCCACTGGCCTATTTCACCAATGGTCCCCGCCCGCACTGGCAGAGCCTGTCAGCCGGCTTTCAGCCCATACTTGATCAATTGGAAAAAAACCTGGGGCCACGGTTTTTCATACTGGCCGCTACCAATACCGCCGAACAACTGGTCATCTATAGTGACCGTCCGGACCAACCGGGTATCTATTCTCTGTATGATCTGGAAAAGGATAAAATCACTACCCTTTTCGAAACCATGCCAGCCTTGGAAAACCGCAAATTGACCAAGTCCGAAGTGCTTAAAATTCGGGCCCGCGACGGTCTGGAACTGACGACCTATTTCACCCCGGCACGCAGCGATCATCCGACCAAAGCCCCTTTGGTGGTTTTACCCCAACCCTGGTTGAATTCACGGGTTGAATACGGCTTTGATCCACGCATTCAATGGCTCAGCAACCGGGGCTATAATGTGTTGGAGGTGAATACACGCGGGGCAGTTGGCCTTGGAAAATCCTATACGGAGGCTGGTACCGGCAATGGTATTTTGCTGGCCAAAACCGATCTTGAAGACGCGGTCAATACGGTGCTGGACAATGAACTGGCCGACAAATCCCGCATCGCCGGGTTTGGCTGGGGCAATGGTGGCCGCACCGTTTTGAATTTTGCCGCCCTCAAAGACTCGCCATTGCGTTGTGCATTGGTGATTGATCCCATCATCGACATGCAAAACATCATTATGCAGGGCAGAGAAAAAGGACAGTCAAGCCGGTATATACGCTGGTTGGCCGGCGCGCAGGGCAGGCCAACCACCAGACTGGCCATGGCCATCTCCCCCCTTAGTCATACCAACAGTATCAAGGCCCAGGTGCTGGTTCTGCAAAGCCATGCCAATCCCATGCTGGACCCGGATATTGCCCGCCAGTTTGTCAAAGATATTCGCCAAAACGGCGGCAATGCTGCCATGGTCTATTTTCCGGAATTTAAAGAAAAACTGTTCGGACAACCGGATTTCATTCCCTTTGCCGCTTTATCAGAGGCTTTTCTGGCAAAGTGCCTGGATGGTCAGGCCGAACCGGTTGGCGACACCCTGGATACCCTGACCATGGAAGTAAATGCCGGGCCCGCTGGCGTCCCCGGTCTGGAATTGCGCTAGGCCAGTAAGTCTGCGCAAATGGCTTCCAGCCCTGCTTTGTCATCCTCATCAAAGGCATTGGCTTGCGTACTATCGATATCCAGCACCGCGCATAATTTTCCGTCCTCATCAAAAACCGGCACCACAATCTCTGAATTGGTGGCGCTGTCACAGGCTATATGATCGGCCACGGCATGCACATCAGCGACCAATTGCGTTTTGCCGCTGCGTGCTGCCGCGCCGCAAACGCCGCGTGAAAAGGCAATGCGCAAACATCCCAGCGTTCCCTGATATGGCCCCACCACCAGTTCATCTTCCTTGTCCGGGTCCACTTCATAAAACCCGGTCCAGTAAAATCGCGGCGCAAAGGCCTGGCTTAAAAGGCAAGCGGCGGTGGCAAAGCGCGCCGTGCGGCTCGTCTCGCCGGCAATTACCGCGTTAATTTGCTGGTGCAGATCGGCGTATTGGGCAGATTTTGACATGGGCATTCTTTATAACAGGCGAAGCCATTACTTAAGGGCCATACCGGCCTGTGCCAAGACTTTGCGCATCAGGCTGGGCAATGCCTCTTCATCCAGCTTGTGGCAGGATGCCCACCAGCCTTCATTGGTTTGATATTCCTTGGAGGCTTGGCCCTTATAGATATCCAGTTCCAGTACAAAATGGGTGAAGACATGACGGACAGAGCCCACATTGTGCCAATTGGTTTCAACCGGGGCCGACATCATCATAATCTCTTTGGTTTCCCTCTTTTCCTGCCAGGCACTATTGGGCACTTCGCTCATCCCGCCCAACAGTCCTTTGGCCGGGCGGCTGCGCAATAACACGGTATCATCGCGGCACAATACAAAGGCCACCCCATAGCGCACAGGCCGGGCGGCTTTGGGTTGGCGACGGGGATAAGCATCTGGCTTGCCCGTTTTAGTGGCCAGGCAATGACGGTCCAGTGGACAAAGATCGCATTTGGGATTTTTGGGACGGCAAATGCTTGCCCCCAAATCCATCAGGGCCTGTGGCCAGTCCGCCGCGCGGTGTGGAAAAACATAATGGGCGGCCAGAGATTTCAATACCGGTTTAGCATCTGGCAGAGGCCTCTCCACCCGGTGCAGGCGCGCCATCACCCGCTCCACATTGCCATCCACCACATTGGTTGGCAGACCATGGACAATGGCGGCGATGGCCGCCGCGGTATAATCTCCTATGCCCGGCAAGGTGCGCAATTCGACCTCGGTTTGCGGGAAAACACCGCCATGCTGGTCTACCACCCTTTGGGCACAGGCATGCAGATTGCGCGCCCGGGCATAATAGCCAAGCCCGGCCCAGTTGATCAGCACCTCCTCCAGCGGGGCGGCGGCCAAATGTTCGACCCCCGGCCAGCGGTCCAAAAATGTGGCGTAATACCCTTTTACGGCGGTTACACTGGTTTGTTGCAACATGATTTCGCTCAGCCATACCCCATAGGGGTCCGGCCTTTGACCTTGTGATCGGGCGACCGGCAAAACCCGCCAGGGCAGATCACGGGCATGGCCATCATACCAGTTCAGCAAGGCCTTTCGGCACGCCTGAACGGTTTTGGGCAGTGGTATTGTTGAATCAGTGTCCATAGAGGCGCATCATGGCCCGATGAACACGCGCGATAAAGACGGTTTACCATCAGCGGCCTTAAGGGCACATTTGCGCCAACAGCGCGCACGGCGGGATATAGACCCTGACCGCGCGGCCCAGCTCTTGCGCCTGCCAACCCGGCGGGCCGCCCGCCCGGTTCCCAAAATAGGGCGCAGAGTATTGGGTATTGTCCGTCCGCTTGTTCGCGATAAAGGCGCCAGCATTAACGAGCTTTCCATGCGCTGGCCGGAACTGGCCGGGCCGCGCCTATTGCGCATTTGCGAGCTGGAAAAAATGACCCGAAGCCGCGATGGCACGGTTTTGCATATAGTGGCGCGTGGCGGCGCAGGCGCAGCCCTGGTCGAACTGGAAAGCAAAGCCCTGATCGCGCGCATAAATGCAGCCTTTGGACGAAATTTCATTAGCCGCCTGCGCATACGCCAGGGCAGAATTGGGGGCCCTGCTCCCAAAGCACGCCCCAACCAGCCGCATTATGGTCCCAGCCCGGCAGACCTGGCGGCATTGGAAAAGAAACTCGAACGCCTGCCCGACGGAGCCATACGCCAATCGGCACGGCAATTAGGGCTTGCCTTGCTGGCGCGCAACGTTAAGCCAGACTAGAATATGACTTTATTGGCTAGCCTTTAAGTATTGCACAGACCCAAGAATCGTAAGTTTATAACCCCTCGGGAGATTTTCATGTTTTTTTCACGACGCCTGTTTGTTGCCTTGACACCGCTTGTTCTTGGTGTTGCGCTCGCCGCTTGCGGGGGTGGTGGCTCCAATGATGCCACACGCTCGTCCGCTGAACGGGACGATGATATGGCCATGGGTGATCCCAAGGCACCGATTGTGGTGATTGAATATGCATCACTGACCTGTCCGCACTGCGCCGACTTTCACGAAGAAATCTTTCCTGAGCTGAAAAAGAAATACATCGACACCGGCAAGGTACGCTTTGTCTTTCGCCAGTTCCCAACCCCGCCGGTTCCCTATGCCGTTGGCGGCGAGGCGGTGGCCCGGTGCGCCGGTCCGGACAAATATTTTGACCTGCTGGATATCCTGTATGAAAAACAGCGCTATTGGGTGACCTCGAACAATCCGCGCAAGGCCCTGATGGAAATGGCCGCCACGGCGGGGATTAGCCAGGCAGACTTTGACGCCTGTGTCAGCGATGAGGCCAATATCAAACGCATTCAGGAAGTCAGCAAGTTGGCCCAGGAAGAGTTTAAAATCACCGGCACGCCCTCCTTTGTCATCAATGGTAAATTGCGGCCTCGGGTACGCACACTGGAAAGTTTTGAAGAAATCTTCAATCCGATTCTGGGGATCAAGCCCGAACCAAAGCCAGCGCCAAAAACTGAAGAAACACCAGAAGCAGAACAAAGCGGGGATCACTGACACGTGCAATTCACCTCGCTCAAACTGGCGGGATTCAAGTCCTTTATCGACCCGGCCGAATTTCGCATCGAGCCGGGCCTGACCGGTGTGGTGGGCCCCAATGGATGTGGCAAGTCCAACATTCTGGAATCCTTGCGCTGGGTAATGGGGGCCAATTCCGCCAAGGCCATGCGCGCCGGGGCTATGGATGAGGTAATTTTCTCCGGCTCTACTGGGCGACCAGCGCGCAATCATGCCGAAGTGGTTTTAATTGTCGATAATGCCGATCGCACCGCGCCTGCGCGTTTTAATGACTGCGATGTTCTGGAAGTCTCCCGGCGCATTACCCGGGGTGCCGGGTCCACTTATCGCATTAACGGGGCCGAGGTTCGTGCCCGCGATGTGCAATTGCTGTTTGCCGATGCCTCATCGGGGGCCAATTCACCGGCGCTGGTACGCCAGGGCCAGATCTCGGAACTGATCGCCGCCAAACCGCAAAATCGCCGCCGGGTACTGGAAGAAGCCGCTGGCATTTCCGGTCTGCATAATCGCCGCCACGAGGCCGAATTACGCCTGCGCGCTGCCGAGAACAATCTTTCCCGGCTGGACGATGTGTTTGGCGAGATCGAGGCCCAGCATGCACAGCTGAAACGACAGGTTCGGGCGGCCACCCGCTATCGCAATCTGTCGGCACAAATTCGCGCGCTGGAGGCCTTTGCCGCCCATTTACGCTGGAACAGCGCCAAGGCCCAGGTGGAAACCCTGCAAGCCGAATTACAGGCCATTACCGGCATGACCGGCGAGTTGACCAGCGCCGCCAGTGCGGCCCGCACCCTGGCCGAGCAAAGCGCCGACGGTCTGGATGCCTTGCGCCAGGAAGAGGCCATCGCCGCGGCCCTGGTGGCCCGCACCAGCGCCGCTGTTGAAGCAGTAGAGCGCGATGCCCGCGAAGCTCAAAGCCATATTGATCGCCTGACCGCCCGTCTTGAAGAACTGGCCCGGGATCGGGAACATGAAGAAACGCTGATCGAGGATGGCAAAAATGCAATTATCCGCCTCGAAGAAGAAGAACGCGCCTTGCAAAGCGCCGGGGTGGATGAGAGCGCCGTAGCCGAGTTGACCCGTCGCCGCGATGAAACCGCCAAGGCCCGGGCCGAGGCCGAAGCGGCCTTGTCTGCCATACAGGTGGAACGCGCCGGCCGGGTGGCCGATCGCCGGGCCGCTGAACAGGCCTGTGCCCAGGCCAAGGCGCAAATGGAACGCGCCCAACAGGAGGTTAGCCGCGCCGAGGCCACCCTGGCCGACCTGTCAGAAGATACGGTGGCCGAAGCCAGTTATCATGCGGCACAAGAGGCCGTCCGCAAAGCGGAACAGGCTTTGGAAAGTGCCAGGCAAGACCTTGTTGGCGCTGAAAAGACGCGACTGGATGCCGAAACCGCCGAACGCACCAGCCGGGATCGTTTTGATGATGCCCGCCGCCACGAAGCGGCCCTGCAGGCGGAAACCGATGGCCTGTCCAAAGCCTTGCAGGGGCAGGAGGGGCGCGATTGGCCGGAAATCTCAGAACAGATCAGTGTCACCCCGGGGTATGAGCGCGCACTGGCCGTGGCACTGGGTGACGACTTGCAGGCCTCCAGCCAGGAACAGGCCCCCATACACTGGCATAATGCCCCCGCCGTCAGTCTGGCCCTGCCCGAAGGCGCAACCTGTATGAGCGAATTTGTCAAAGGCCCGGATGTCCTGACCGCCCGTTTATCGCAAATGGGACTGGTGGACGCTGACAAGGGCGCTGCCCTGGCCATGCAGCTTAAACCCGGCCAGCGTCTGGTCAGCCGCGAGGGGCATTTATGGCGCTGGGATGGTTTGCGCGCCAATGCCGATGCCCCCGCTCCGGCGGCACAACGACTGGAACAGCGCAACCGGCTGGCTGCCCTGGCCCCCTTGTGTACTAGCGCCGCCAAGGAAACCCAAACCGCGCGCCAGGCCTGGCTGGATGCCAAAACCAATGCCAGCGAAGCCCGCAGTGCCGAGAAGGCCGCCCGCAAGGCGCTGCCCGAACTGGAACAGGCGGTGCGACTGGTGTCGGCGCAACTGGCCGAACTGGATCGCCAGCAAAGCGCCCAGGGGGCCCGGGCACAGGCCCAGCAAGAAGCCTTGATACGCTGGCAAGAAGCCTGGGCAGAAGCAAAAGAGACGGTCGCCGCGGCCGAGGCGGCACTAGCCGCCCTGCCCGGCCAGGATACTGAAGAAGATAGCCGCATACTGGCGCAGGCCGAGGAAGAAGCCCAACAGGCCCGCGCCAAGGCCGCCGATGCGGACGGGGCCTTGCGAGCCCTGGTTCGTGAGGCCGAAGTGCGCACCGCCCGCCTGAACGCGATCGAGGCAGAGCTGGGCCAATGGCGTGAACGCACCGATAAGGCAACGGCCCGTATCGAGGCCTTACAGGCACGCGAACAAACCTGTCTGCACGATCTGGAACAGGCCCGTTCTGCCCCTGATGAGATCAAGGAACGCCGCGCCAAGGCCTTTGCCGCCGCCAGAGAAGCCGAGGAGCGACGCACAGCCGCGGCCGACAAGCTGGCTGAGGCCGAAAGCCAACGCCGCGAAGCCGAAAGCCATGCCCGCGAGGCCGAGGCCGAAGCGGCGAAATTGCGCGAACAGCGCGCCGGCGGTGAAGCCCGTTTGCAAAGCGCACAGGAAAGACTGGCGGAAATCATTACCCATATACAGGAAACCCTGCATTGCGCCCCCGAAGAATTGGCCGCACAAGGAGAGGCATTGAACGACCTTCCCGCCGATGTGCACAGCGCCGAACAAAAGCTGGAAACCTTGCGCCGTCATCGCGATGGCATCGGCCCGGTGAACCTGCGCGCCGCCGAAGAGGCCGAAGAAGCCGAAGAACGCCTGGAATCCATGGGGGCGGATCGTGATGATCTGATGGCCGCCATTGCCAAGCTGCGCCGGGGCATTGAAAACCTGAACGCCGAAGGACGCACCCGCCTGCTGGCGGCCTTTGACGAGATTAACGGTCATTTCCAGTCCCTGTTCCTGACCCTGTTTGGTGGTGGGCAGGCAGAATTGCGCCT